>NZ_JAAELD010000137.1 GCF_024227015.1 Moraxella sp. | reverse complement strand
ATTTGATAAAATCAATCATTAAAAGGGTTTGATTATGGCATTTACCAACAAAGATCTACGAAAAGCAGGGCTTAAAGTCACACTTCCACGCATCAAGATTCTTGAGCTGCTTGAGACAGCTGAGCATCACCACATGAGTGCTGAAGATGTGTATCGTGCCTTAGCATCTCAAGGCGAAGATGTGGGCTTGGCGACTGTGTATCGTGTATTGACGCAGTTTGAGCAGGCGGGCATTGTTGAACGTCATAACTTTGAGAATAACTTGTCGGTCTTTGAGATCGTTCAAGAAGATCATCACGACCATCTAGTGTGTGATGTGTGTGGCAAGATTGTTGAATTTAATAATCAGGTCATCGAAGATGAGCAGTTCCGCGTGGCAGAAGAGAATGGCTTTAAGCTGTCAGCACATTCTTTGGTATTGCACGGCGTGTGCAGCGACGAAGAATGCCAAAAAACTTTAGAGAATTAAAACATCGCCCTTGGCGTGATTTTGATTTATTCTAAAGCATCAATATGTAATAAAAAACAGCTTGATAATATCGAGCTGTTTTTTTTGGCGGTTAGCTGAGTTAGATGTCTTTGGCGATTGCTTTGGCGGCGTCGATACTGATTAGGCCTTGCTCAATGAGATGTTTTAGGCTGTGTTCTAGGCTTACCATGCCATCGGCTGCGCCTGTTTGGATGGCTGAGCGCATTTGAGCGGTTTTATTTTCGCGGATGAGGTTTCTAATGGCGGGTGTGGCGATCATAATTTCGTACGCAGCGATGCGTCCGCCATTTGCCTTGGGCATCAGCGTCTGGGCGATGATGGCTTGTAATGACTCGGACAGCATGGCGCGAATCATGTTCTTCTCATGTGAATCAAAGACATCAATGATTCGATCGATCGCCTTAGTAGCACTATTGGTGTGCAAGGTAGCCAGCACCAAGTGACCTGTCTCGGCAGCGCGCAGTGCAAGTCGAATACTCTGTAAATCACGCAATTCTCCGATTAATATCACGTCAGGATCTTCACGCAAGGCTGACTTTAGCGCATGATCAAAGCTGTGCGTGTCGCGATGCACTTCGCGCTGATTGATGAGCGAGCGCTTAGAATGATGGATGAACTCAATCGGGTCTTCAATGGTTAAAACGTGTGCGGCGCGTGTCTCATTAATATGATCGATCATGGCGGCAAGTGTGGTGGATTTACCAGATCCTGTTGCGCCTGTGACGAGAATTAGACCTTGTCGCAGGGTGCATAACTGCTTAAAGGTATCGCTAAGATTCAGCGATGATATGGTCGGTATCTGGCTGGGGATGATGCGAAAAACTGCCGCCACGCCACGATTTTGAAAAAACACATTCGCGCGGAATCTTGATAATTCTTTGATTTCAAAAGAAAAATCAATTTCTCTGTGTTCTGCTAATTGCTCTAGCTGATCATCGCTCATGTGCACACCCAGCATGGCGATGATATCGTCATGTGATAAAGGTGGCATGCTCACCGAAGTCATGCTGCCATCAATACGCAGGTAGGGTGTCTCGCCTGTGGATAGGTGTAGGTCTGATGCGCCAGATTGTATGGCGTAGGCGAGCAGTGTGGACAAAGTGGGTGCGTTCATAGGTGTTTAGATTTTAATAATTGGATGTAAATTGATGATTATTTTATGATAAACTTATCAAATAAAAAAGCAAAATCATCGGAATTAATAATGAACGATCTTAAGCATAATTATGAGCAAGTATTAGCACGACTAAATGCCGCCAACCAATCGGCAAATCGAGATAATGGCGCAAGGCTGCTGGCGGTGTCTAAGACCAAGCCTGCTGCTGACATCCGTACCCTGTATGAGGCGGGCCAGCGTGATTTTGGTGAAAATTATCTACAAGAAGCACTTGCCAAGCAACAAGAGCTGAACGACCTGTCCATCACCTGGCATTATATCGGGAGCATCCAGCGCAACAAGACGCGAGATATTGCCACGCATTTTGATTGGGTGCACACCATTGAGCGCGCCATCATCGCTGAGCGACTTAATGACCAACGCGGTGATCTTGCGCCTTTGAATGTGCTGATTCAGGTGAATATTGATGACGAGGACAGTAAGTCTGGTGTGCAGCCTGATGAGGTGTTAGCACTTGTGGATGTTATTCATGATTTGCCAAAACTGGTCTTGCGTGGATTGATGGTGATACCCGCCAAAGAAGGTAGTGATGCTTTTAATCGTACTCGAGCGCTGTTCGACGAGGTTAGACGTGCCCGCGATCTGCCCAATTGGGATATGCTTAGCATGGGGATGAGTGGTGATATGGTGGACGCGGTTGCGCATGGATCGACCATTGTGCGTGTGGGTACGGCATTATTTGGTGAAAGAGATTATTCTAAATAATATAAATCATAAAAAACCCGTCAAGAGACGGGTTTTTTGTTGGATTGATTAGAATGCGCCAGTAATCGACCAACCGTTCACGAGTGGGTAACGACGTTCGCGACCGAATGATTTTTTGCTGATTTTGGTGCCGATCGCACCTTGGCGGCGCTTATGCTCAGCGTTATCAACCATACGTAGAACCTTTTCGACCACAGCCGGCTCGTAGCCTGCCGCGCAGATTGCTTTGTAGCCCAGATCCTCATCGATGTACATCTTAAGGATGGCATCTAGCATTTCATAATCTGGCAAGCTGTCTTGGTCGGTCTGATCAGGACGCAGCTCGGCAGATGGTGCGCGTGTGATGACGCGCTCTGGGATAACAGGATTGTCCTCTAGGCGGTTGCGGTAATTGGCAAGGCGATAAACGTCAGTTTTGTACACGTCTTTTAACATGTCAAATCCGCCCACCATGTCACCATATAAAGTGGCATAGCCAACCGCATTTTCAGATTTGTTGCCTGTGCTGACCACCATGTGACCAAACTTGTTAGACAGCGCCATCAAAATGGTGCCGCGAGCACGAGCTTGTAGGTTTTCTTCAGTGGTGTCGGGCGCACTGTTCGCCAGTAGTGGTGCTAATGCGGCACGCATGCCTTCGACAGCATCGTGAATTGGGCAAACGGTATATGAGACATTAAGTCTAGCAGCTTGGGCAGCGGCATCTTCTAAGCTCATGCTGGACGTGTATTCGTACGGCATCATGACGGCATAGACCTTATCTGCGCCCAGTGCATCGACAGCCAAGCACAGCGTAAGGGCGCTATCAATACCGCCCGACAGACCGATAATCACACCCTTAAAGCCCGAACGGTTCACATAGTCACGCAGACCCACGACTAAGGCTTGATACATTTCAGATTCTTCAGACAGAACCAATGGCGCTTTGAGCTGCTCATCGAATACTTTCGTATTAGGATTGAACTGCGCCATGATTAGCTGATTTAAGAATCTAGAGCCTTCATGGGCGACCGTGCCATCAGCCTGTACGATGAGTGAGCCGCCATCGAACACGATATCATCCTGTGCGCCGACAGTATTGGCGTAGATGATTGGTAATTCATGGGTCTTGGATTGACGAGTTAGCAGTTCTTTGCGCTCGATTTGCTTGCCCACCTCGAACGGTGAAGCGTTTAGCACCACAACAAGGTCAGCACCTTCTTTTTTGAGTGTGCGAATTGGCGCATCGTGCCAAATATCTTCGCAGATGAGCAGTCCAATGGTCGCACCTTTATAATCGAACAGTACTTGATTGCGACCCTTATTAAAATAACGATGCTCATCAAAGATGCCATAATTTGGCAGGCATTGCTTGTGGTAAAAGCCTTTTTGGCTACCGCCTTGTAGGATGGCGGCTGAGTTGAATGTGCCGTGCTGATCGATGTGAGGATAACCTAGGATGATGACAATGCCTTCGATTTTGGAAAGTTCGTCCATGGCGATTTTAACGCGTTCAGCCAGAGTGGGGCGCAGCAGCAGATCTTCTGGTGGGTAACCGATGAGCGCAAGCTCTGGGAAAATCACGATATCTGCACCTTTGCTTTTGGCGTCTAGTGCCAATGCGCTCATTTTTTTGACGTTGCCTGCGATGTCACCCACCCAAAAATTGGTCTGCATGATGGCAAAAGTAATCGTACCTAGTAGCGTATCGGTGCTTTGTAGCGACATTTCGCCATCAGCTGTTTTGATTTTTGACATTTTTTATAATCCTGTAAATGATAATTTCATGATGATTTCATGTAATCGCCATTCTGGCGTGTTCGTTACAAACTTCATGTTCGTGTTGTAATTTAATGAATTGCGCCCGCCTAAAAAACATCCAATGTGCATGCTTTTTAAGCAAAAAATACTCGGCACACCTTAGTATAGCACAATAATTGTGTTTTTGGCGTTTTTGGGAGGGTTTTGTGGTATAGTAGCGATTTGTTTTGGTTATTTAGGATTGCTTATGTTTGCTTTTATTTTAAATGTCATCATCATTTTGATTGTGATGAAGATATTTTTTAAATTCATGTACCCAAAGCCTCCTAAGGAATTTTTTGCCAAAGAAGGCGACGACACAACGGTGCGCACCTGCGACCATTGCGGGCATGCGCTTGCCACCTATCGTGGGATATTGGAGCAGGATGGATCGGCTGAGAGGTTCTTTTGTAATGACGAACATCGCTTAGCATATCTTGATGGTGTTCAAAATAAGAGCACGCCATCTGATGATCATGCAAGACCCAACTAAATAATAAATACAACACAGCATGGATGCTTATAATGTCTGATTCTTCCTTTGCTAAGTTATTCAAAAATTGGCGCCTGCCTTGGCGCACCCATCACCCAACAATCGGCATAGAGATTGGTTCATCATCCGTGCAGGCGGCGGTGCTTGAGCGCTATCGAGATCAGTGGCATCTAAAAGCATGCGGCGTTCAAGCTTATGATGGAGATGTTGAAGATGTGGCGGCGGTGCAGTCAGCTCTGACTCGTCTTTTAATGAGATTGGGCGTGAGCCAAGGCAGCGTCTCGGTAACGGCGCACACACCCGTGATGAGCCGCACCATAGCTTTGCCAAGTGGTCTGTCTGATGATGATATTGATCTGTTGATCCGCCTAGATGCTGATAAATACATACCGCATCCTTTGGGTGAAGTGAGTTTTGATTTTTGGGTGTTGGGTGATGATGGGCATGAGATGTCTGTCTTATTGGTGGCGGTGCGTACGTCTATGGTGGATAGGTGTGTGGAGATTGTCGCGGCGGCTGGGCTTGATGTGGATGTGGTGGACGTGCATGAGTATGCTTTGGCACGGGGTCTTACGCCTGCGATTACAGATTTATCAGGTGAAGTGGCGATTATTCATATTGATGATAGCAAAACCTATGTCTATGCAGCGCATATGGATCAGCATCGTATCTTTTCAGGATTTCATTATCGACAAGAATACTTAAATCACGCCTTGGGTTCGGCTGATGACATTCGTGCCGTCAAGGTGGAATTAGATGCTTCTAAGATTACCCCAATCAATGATAATGACTCGGTAGAGGGCATGGATTTTTATGAATTTTTGGCGCAGCATAGGCAGGATGCCACTAAGAGTGCTGATGCGCCTATCAAGCAATTAAGCAAGTCTTTGGATTTCGATCACTCCAGTAATATCCATTCGTATTCATCGGATTATGAAATTCGTTTTGATGGGGTTGTAGATGCTGGTGCTGATTTGACAGAGTCATTGGGTGAAGCGCCCGCCTGTCATGATGTTAGTGAACAAGTCGCTAACCTGCAAAAAATGCTTCTTTCTTATGAATCTTCCGCTCACACCAAGGCGGATGTCGTTGTTCTGTCGGGTTTATCAGATGAGTATTTGGCAGCGCAATTATCACAAGCTGTAGGCGTTCCTGTTTATCTTGCAGATCCATTTCTAGGAATGAGCATTAGTCGTGGTGTAAGCCAAGCTGAATTGGGCGGATCGTCCAGACTGGTGGTGGCTTGTGGTCTTGCCATGCGTGGATTCGATGGGGTGCCAGATGAATAATATCCCCAAGATTAATCTCATGCCGTGGCGTGAGCTGCGCCGAATTCGTAAGAATGACCAATTTCGTCGCGCATTAATTCTCGTGACTGTATTGTCCGCTGGGCTGGTTGGTGGTGCGTACATCTATGAAAAAGGCAAGCTCAATCACCAAAAGGCCATCAATGACGACATCGCAAATCGCATCAGTGCGCTTGATGCGGATATTGTGAAGATCGCTGCATTGGAAAACGAGCAAAAAGCGCTGCTGGATAAAGTTACCATCATCAATGATCTGCACGGCAATCGGGCGGCGCTTGTGCGATTTTTTGAGTATCTGGCGCGTACGAGTGCAGGCTTAGTGTACTTTGAGCGTATAACATTGTCAGGGGAGATGCTGACACTGACTGGCGTGTCTAGAAGCTCTGCTGATGTAAGTCGATTCTCCCAAAGCATCAGTACGGATGTGCAGAGTGTGCTTGATGATGTGATGGTGGTCGGCCTACAAGATGCACCAAATGGCGCAGTTAATTTTGTGATTTCCGCCAAGTTGATTTTAGATTCTAAGCAAGTCGCTGATAGCTCACCAAACGACTCATCGGTATCTCAAGACATGACAGATGATCAAGAGGGAGCACCATGAATAGACATCGTAGACCTTCATCGTCAGAGCGCATCGCACAGACTTGGCGAGAGCTTAATGGTTTGACTTTGGATAATCTGGGCGCAGCACCCAGATGGCTAAAGGTGCTATTGCTGGCATTGTGTGTTCTATTCATAGGTGTGTTTGGTTGGATGCTACTCATCAAGCCTATTAAGCTTGAGCGCAGTGCAATGATGACGCATGAGCAGACGCTCATCAGTCAATACGCCCAAAAATACGCCAAAGCACAGCAGCTAAGTGCCATAGAAAATCAAACCCAGATTCTCAATCGTGATCTAGCAACCACCATTGAGGTCTTGCCAACAACGCTGAACATGGGGCTAATCGTAGAGCAGCTACACGCGGTGGCGATGCGTACAGGCACTAAGATCGTGGATGTTAAGACGCAGTCCGAGGTGGAATCAGAGTTATTTTTTGAAAGGGGGCTGACCATCACGGCAGAAGGTGGTTATCACGAGATGGGTCGGCTACTTTCCCAGATTTCATCGCTATCGGTGGCACTGACCTTTCATGATTTTGACATCGAAAAATTATCTCAAAGCGGTAATCAGGCGAAGCTTCGAATGACGCTACATGCCAAAGCCTATCGCGCCAAGGTCATTGATGTGACTAAGGAGGCGGCGAGTGACTAAGCTTGTTAAAGGCGTGTGCTTGGGCGTATTTGCCATGAGTGTGATGGGTTGCCAAAAATCATCCGTTACTAATGAGGTGGATGCCAAGCTTGATAAAATTCATCAAATCGCCATTCCAACGCCCGTCCCGATGAATGAGAATCATGCGCCACTGATTGAGGATTATCATGCAGTGAATGATCCTTTTGCCGCTCCTGCTGGCTTGGTGACTGTCACAGCATCTGCTGATACAACTCAAGATAAATCGAAGGTAGTGAACGCAGATGATAAAGATAAGCCAATTGAGCAGAGCGAAGAAGATACTACTAAAACCCCAAATCCTGCCATTAAATACGGTAAATCTGTCAGTATAGATCTATCTAGACCGCGTCAAGTGTTGGAAAGTTATGCACTGAATTCGCTTAGCTATCGTGGTCGCATTGAGCAAGGTGGGCAAGTGAGTGCGCTCGTGCTGAGTCCTGACGGTGTTGCGTATCCTGTGCAAGTGGGGCATTATCTGGGGCAAAATCATGGCAGAATCACTCACATCGACCGTCATGAGATCACCCTAAAAGAGGCGATCATGCAAGAAGATGGTCGTTATTATGAACACATTAATCGTCTAAGATTTCACCCTTGATATGAGTAATGATATGAAAAAATGGCCTGTATTAATGCTGATGCTAATCACAATGGTGGGCGCTGCTCATGCGACATCTGCGCCAGCTCAGCAGTATCAAGGTGAGCGTATCTCGGTCGAATTTCAAGACATGCCTGTGCGTGCCGTTATCGATGTTCTGGCGCATGCAGGCGGCGCAAATATCGTGGCAAGCGATGGCGTGACAGGAAATATCACCTTAAGGTTAAATAATATCCCATGGGATCAGGCACTCGACATCGTGGTCGATACCAAGCATCTCATCAAAACTGTGAATAATAGTGTCATCACCATCTCATCCCCAGATGAACTGACGCAAATCTCCCAGCGCCGCGCCCAAGCGCGCATTCAGTCCCAGCAGCATCTGCCACTACAGACCGAATATATCCGCATCAATTATGCCGATGCCAAGGATATTTTATCACTGATCCATCATAAGTCTGAGGCTTCATCAAGTGCCGCCATGCTGTCAGATCGCGGTGTGGCGAACATGGATACACGCACTAATACACTCATTATCAAGGACATCCAGCCGAATATCGATGACATATTAGCATTGGTGTCGCGCCTTGATGTGCCGGTGCAGCAGGTGATGATTGAGGCGAGGATCGTGAGTGCCAATGATGGCTTTAGCCGAGATCTTGGGGTGAGCTTTGGAGTGCTATCAAACAGTAATCGCTTGCAGGTTGGCGGATCTCATAACGCGCTCTGGCACCTAAGGTCGTCAAATAATGGATCGACTAACATCACACGCCCCGATCATCTGGCGGTTGATCTGGGTGTGGCGAATCCAGCAGGTCGCATCGCATTTGGTCTTATCAATATATCAGACGTATTGCTTGATTTGGAATTGTCTGCCATGCAGGCTGATCGCCGTGGTGAAGTTATCTCAACACCAAAGGTGCTAACCGCCGACAAGCAAACGGCGCGCATCTCATCGGGTATGCAAATCGCCTACCAAGAAGAAACATCAAGTGGTGCGACCAATACGGTCTTTAAAGAAGCGGCGCTTGTACTGGAGGCGACACCAACCATCACGCCAGATGGTAAAATCACCCTAAAATTAAACGTGAAAAACGGCACGCCTGTCACTAACCTAGGTGAGATTGCTATCCAAGAAGATGCCCTAGAGACCAATGTCATCGTCGATGATGGTCAGACTGTCGTGTTGGGTGGTATTTATCGTCAGACCAATAATAATGGCGTGATCAAAGTACCGTTTTTTGGTGATTTGCCTGTTGTCGGAAAATTATTCCGTAAAGAAAGTCGTAGCGATACCAAAGAGGAGCTTTTGATTTTTGTTACCCCAAAATTGGTGCAGTAATAAAATTAGCCAATCCATCACAAAATACTGGCAAGATTGGCGCAAACCTTGTATTATAGGGTATTTTGATTTTGATGCCAGAGTGCGACATGTACGACGAAGATAATCCGATCATCGAGGATGTGGTGGTCGAAAAAACCAGCGAAGGACTTGCCAAGTTACTGCCATCGATTTTCTTGGTGGGGCCGATGGGGGCGGGCAAGACAACCATCGGCAAGCTCTTAGCCAAGCGCTTGGGACGAGAATTCATCGATTGTGATCATTATATCGTGGCGCAGACAGGTGCTGACATTCCTTGGATTTTTGCCAAAGAGGGTGAAGAAGGGTTTCGTGATAGAGAGACGCGCGCGCTTGAAGAGCTGACCGCGATGCCAAACATTGTCATGGCGACAGGCGGCGGCGCGGTAGGGTGCGAAGAGAATCGCAAGCTATTACAGCAGGGCTTTGTGATTTATCTTGAGGCGAGCGTTGATACACAGCTGATTCGCACAAAAAAAGACAAAAACCGTCCGCTACTGCAGAATGACAATCCGCGCGCAACTTTAGAAGCTTTATACCAAAAACGCCATCCTTTATATCAAGAAGTTGCAACCATCATCGTACCAACAGGACGCGCTTACCCTAAGCAGATGGTGGCAGATTTGTTAGAAATTTTGGCAAAATACGCCAAAGAACACGCCTAATCATTCATCAATCAATACCGTAACTATGACCATGCATACTTTAACTGTACACACCCAAAGTCACGATTATCCTATTTTTATTCTCGCTGGACAAAAAAATCCCGCAGGACAGCTGGACTTGGCATCTCAGATCATTCCTTTTATTAAGGGTAAACAGGTGCTGATTGTGACGAATGACGTAGTTGCGCCATTTTATCTGGATGCGCTTGAAGGTGCATTAAAGACAGCAAGCTTTGATGTCGCAACCTGCGTACTACCTGATGGCGAACACCACAAAAACCAAGACAGCATTAATCGCATCTATGATGTGCTGCTTGAGCATCATTTTGCTCGTGATTGCACGCTGATTGCCTTAGGTGGCGGCGTGATTGGGGACATGGTGGGTTTTGCTGCAGCAAGCTTTATGCGTGGTGTGAACTTTATCCAAGTGCCAACAACGCTTCTTGCGCAGGTGGATTCTTCGGTTGGTGGCAAGACTGGCATCAATCACCCGCGTGGCAAAAACATGATCGGCGCATTTTGGCAGCCTGTTGCTGTGCTTGCTGACATGACGACTTTTGACACCTTGCCCGCCAGAGAGTTCGCAGCGGGACTTGCTGAGGTGGTGAAGTACGCACTCATCTTAGATGCTGATTTTCTGACTTGGCTCGAGGAGAACGCCGAGGCGATCAATGCGCGTGATGGGGCGGTACTGTCAGAGATGGTCTATCGCTGCTGTCAATTCAAGGCGAATGTCGTCGCTGCAGATGAGCGAGAGTCAGGACTCCGTGCGTTATTGAACTTTGGCCACACCTTTGGACATGTCATCGAGACGCATCAGGGCTATGGCGTGTGGCTGCATGGCGAAGCGGTGGCGGCCGGCATGATGCAAGCAATGGCGATGTCGCATAAGATGGGATTGGTCAGTACAGAGGATGTGAGCCGTGTGGCAAGGCTATTGGCGGTATTTAATCTGCCAACAAAACCGCCTGTCATCGAGGTAGATACCGCGCTTGATCTTATGGGGCATGACAAAAAAGTGCAGGCGGGTAAAGTACGCTTAGTGCTACTAAATGGCATCGGCAAAGGCTTCGTGACGGCTGATTTTGACATGGTGCAATTAACAAATGTACTACAAGGCATCGATGAGTATTTAGCATAATTTAAAAAATTTTGTTAAAATAGCACGAAATTTTATAAAAAAGGTAAACTCATGGCAATTAGCGCCGAGATGAAAGAAAGATATTTTCGCCGCCAGGCCCTTTATTGGCTTGCTTTGGCGGGGGCAATGTTGGCTGCTTGGTTTATTTTGTGGTTAGCCAGTAGCGCGCCAAAAATCATCAAAGACACCACGGATGAGCAGGCGGCAGAAGTGGTTGCTGATTTACCAACGCGCATAGATGCATTGGGTGAGCTTGATAAAGAAGTACCACCCATTGACTTCTCGACATTGGTTATGGATTTGCGTACTTATCCTGCTGAGTTTAAGGATCGTAATTATTTCAATGGCAAAAATTACGCCATTGAGCTGATGGACGTCAGCCAAAATGAAATCATCGTCAATTATCTAGACAGTCGTCCGAATGATCGCAATAAGTTTGCATATTTTCGCTATCTCGACAGCAACCAAAATCCGCGCTATATCTTAACATACGGCAAATTCGACAGCATGGAGGCGGCGCGCGCGGCAAATCAGGCGATGGATTTTGATTTGCCAGGCAGTGTCGTGCCAAATGCAGTGTCAATGTCAGGCTATCTTGATATTATCGATGATTATGAACGTGGTGAGGTGGTGCGAGATCTATCAAGTCGCCAGCCAAGACAGGTAAAACTACGCGCCACGCGCAATGAGATTCCTGTGCAGGCTGCCACGCAAGCAGATGAGGAGCTTGCCAATAAGAGCCGTGAACAAGTATCGGAGAAGGTGCAGCAGATCCAAACATCGATCGATGAGCCTGTGACCATCGTTACGGATGTGAAACCGCCTAAAGAGAATGCTCAAAATGAACCAAAATCTCAGCCAAAACCACAACAAAAAGCTGAGAAAGAATCTGCTGCTGCGCCACCACCTAAAGCACCAGAGAAAGAAGCGCTAAGCGAACCAAAAGAGGCGCCCACACCCATGGTGAACACATCTAAAGTACCAGGCAGTGAATAAAAGGAGTTATCATGACTAATTTAGATGCTAATATCGTCCTTGAGATGCTGCAGGTCGGCAACGAGCGCTATGTGGCGAATCTGGCCAGTACGGAGCCACTTCGTATCCCACCGCCCACGCTGGTTGCAGAGCAGAAGCCGAATGCGATCATCCTAGGCTGCTCAGATGCGCGGGTGCCGGTAGAATTAATCTTTGACCAAGGACTTGGTGATTTATTCGTGATTCGTGTCGCAGGTAATGTGGTTGCGCCAAGTCAGATTGGCTCGATTGAATTTGCCGCTGAGAAATTCGGTACACAGCTGGTCGTTGTCTTGGGGCATAGCCACTGCGGCGCCGTGACCGCGTGTGTTGAGGCCTTGGCAAATCCTGATCAATACTATTCGCCAAACCTACAATCCATCGTCGATCGTATCCGTCCAAGCGTCTATAATCTGCACGAAATCGCAACAGCAGGCGATGGCGAGATTGACATGGATGAATTCATTGACCGTGCGGTACGCGCCAATGTACGCATGTCGGTCAGTCAGCTAAAACACGGCTCGCGCATTTTAGAAGATATGGTGAACGCAGGGCGTCTGACCATCATTGGCGCAGAATATGACGTCGCAACTGGCCGTGTGAATTTTTTTAATTAACTTAATATCAAAGGGGAAAATGATGAGCATCATTAAACAACCTGCCAATGCGCTGAATGCCAATGGCGTAAAAGACATTCCTGTGCAATCAGAAGGTTTCGTCTATAATCACACCATGCTTCGCATCAAAGATCCTGTGAAGTCGCTAGAATTTTACACAGGTGTGCTGGGCATGACCCTGCTTCGTCACAGCCAATTCCCTGATGCGAAATTTGATTTATATTTTCTTGCCAAGCTGACCAAAGAAGAGCGTAATAATCTGTCAAATATCGATAATTTGACGGCTTATGTGTCTCGCCAGCGCAGCATCTTGGAGCTTACCCATAACTATGGCACTGAGAATGATGCTGAATTTAGCTATCATAATGGCAACAGCGACCCGCGCGGCTTTGGACATATTTGCTTTAGCGTGCCGAATCTGGCAGATGCGGTAAAATGGTTCGATGAAAATAACGTGGTGTTCCAAAAGCGTCCAGAAGATGGCAGTATGAAAGACATCGCTTTCATCAAAGATCCTGACGGTTATTGGATTGAAATCATTGAATTAAAATACTAATTCATAAAAAATATCCCCAGATTTGGGGATATTTTATTGGCTAGTGGTTTAGCCTAAGAAGGCATTGTACATCCACACCAATTTTTCTTGTTCTTGAACATAGCCTGTTACCAGATCAACAGAACCTTGATCGCTGGCTTCTTCGGCAAGCTCAGCTACGCTACGCTGCTCTTCGATCAGAGCTTGTAGGCCTTTTACCACGCCAGCCACACACTCACGACCATCGAAGACGTCTTTGTCTTCTTTGATGCTCGATGCTTTGGTGAAGTCGCTGTATGCGTGTAGTGGTGTGCCACTTAGCGTCAAAATACGCTCGGCGATTTCGTCAATTTGAAGTTGTAGCTCGGTGTACAGTTCTTCAAATTTTGGGTGTAGAGTGAAGAAATGCTCACCTTTAACATTCCAGTGGTAACCACGCACGTTGATATAAAAAACGTGATAGCTTGATAGTAGGTTATTTAACGCCTTGATGACAGGGGTAACTTCTGCCTTCTCAAGACCAATTTGTGTGGTGGTTTTTTTACTTGCTGCTTTTTTAGCCATGATGTTCTACCTTTGTTTAGTTAATGAATGAAGTGATGATGCGTTGTCTCATCGATGGATATATCCTAACAAAACCTTACGATAATGAGAAATTGATTATCGCAACCATCGACTTTGATTTTATTAATACAACCTCTAAAATGACCTGATGAAACTGTATAAATTTTCATCATTTAACATCATCAAATCTATCTT
>NZ_JAAELD010000136.1 GCF_024227015.1 Moraxella sp. | reverse complement strand
ACCAGGGCATCAACCTCAGCACGGGTATTATAAAAAGTAAAGTATGCACGCGCCGTCCCAGAAATCCCATAAAAATCCATCAGCGGTTGGGTGCAATGATGCCCGGTACGCACAGCAATCCCCTGTTGATCCAATAACATCCCAATATCCAATGGATGATGATCCGCAACTAAAAATGAAATCACGCTGACCTTGCTCGTTGCATTGCCAATAATACGCAAACTGGGAATTTCAAGTAATCGCTCGGTTGCGTAGGCCAATAAATCCTTTTCATGTTGCATGAGGTCGTTTATATCAAACTGAGACACATAGCGAATCGCCTCAGCCAGACCGATGCCACCAATAATGTTCGGCGTTCCCGCTTCAAACTTGAACGGCAAGTCGTTAAAGGTGGTCTTTTTAAAGGTCACCCGTTTGATCATCTCACCACCACCCTGATAGGGTGGCATCGCATCAAGCAATTGTTTTTTGCCATACAAAACACCAACCCCAGTCGGGCCGTAGAGCTTATGACCCGAAAAAGCATAAAAATCGACATCCAGCTGCTGCACATCGATGGCCAAATGCGGCGCCGCCTGCGCACCATCGAGCAACACCAACGCACCTGCATCATGCGCTTTTGCAATAATTTCATTCACCGGCTTGATCGTT
>NZ_JAAELD010000135.1 GCF_024227015.1 Moraxella sp. | reverse complement strand
CTTATAGCACCCAATCGACCGCTCAAGATGCTAATGAACCCGAAGTGACGCTAGGTACTCTAAATGTCACCGTAAATGCCAAACCTAAAGAAGAAGTTGGCGAAGAGATAACGACACGTCGTGAGCTTGATGAGCAAAATATCCAAAACGCTCATGACCTCGTCCGCTATAATACCGAAGTGGACGTGGCAGAAGTCGGTCGCTATGGCAATAAAGGCTTTGCCATTCGTGGCGTAGACGGCAACCGTGTGGCGATGAATATTGATGGCGTGGCACTGCCTGAAGTGGAAGTTAATGAGATTTTCTCGCCCTATGGCTATATGTACGAAGGACGGTTTAACCCTGACCTTGAGATGATGGGCAGCGTGCGCATCACCGCAGGGGCGGACAGCTTAATGTCTGGCTCTGGTGCGGTGGGCGGTTCGGTGTCTTATATGACCAAAGAACCATCGCATTTGATGCGTGGCGACAAATCGCTGGGCGGTTATGCCAAAGTCGGCTACACCAGTAAAAATGAAGAGAAATTGGCAAGCGTTGGCTTGGCTGGCGTGCACGACAAGGCAGAATTTTTAATCAATTATGCTCATCGTGATGGTCATGAACTTAAAAACCATGACATGAAAGGACACAATAAAGCAGCCATTGACGACATTGGCTATGTCTATAGCAAAGATGAAATTCCAAGCAGCTCGCTAAAATCATTGCGTTATCCACAGGCGACCAAAACCACACAAGATAGCCTGCTGGCAAAAATGTATTTTCATGTTGATGACAATCATCGCCTAGGTTTGCACGGTATCTATCAAAACAAAGACACCGTCATGAACACTAACATTAACGCCAGCTACGGCTCTCGCACCAGTGTTGATCCGCGCCGTGCCAAAGACAAAGAAGAACTCAAAAGCTACGGCATCAGCTACCGCTACCGCCCACAAGATAGTGCTATTGACGAGCTAGAACTTAGCCATACGCATAGTGAAGTTTTGGGACTTGCTGATACTTGGATTTGGGATAAAGATTGGTCGGACAACATCAGCTTTGATCGCCGTGAATATCGCCCAACCAACACCAAAACCGATCAGTACAACCTAAACCTAAAAAGCTCAATCTTTGATCTAGGAAAAGCAGGCGAACATAAGCTCACTTTAAGTGCATCTCACGCCCATGCTGATCGTAGCACTTCAGCAACCGTCCTAAAAGAAGACGGCTCGCCAAGTTACCTAAACTACACCTTCTCCGATGTCAAAAAAGACAGCCATCATATCGCCCTAACCGATGCCATTCGTTTTAATGAACGCCTAAAAGCCATGCTGGGCGTGCGTTATGACAATTACAAATATAAGCCATATTTTCATAGACCTTATAAAGCATATATTTTAACAGAAACGGGAGCAGGTATACCTTCTGACCCTTATGTACCAGTAGG
>NZ_JAAELD010000134.1 GCF_024227015.1 Moraxella sp. | reverse complement strand
TAATCACGGTGGCAAAACAAGATAACGCCCACGCTGACACGCTGTTACGCATTGCTGAATACTTGGTTGATTATCAGTATTGTGAATTTGACGAGATGGAGCGTGAATTTAGACAGAATAATTAACAGCATAAACACCCCGCTTTTTAGTGGGGTGTTTTTTATAACCGTCCTTTTTGGGCGGTTTTTTTATGTTTCTAAGTCATCTATGCGATGTGGAATTGACTAAGTCAATCACAATCTCAACTTATAACTTTCTAAGTCATCTATGCGATGTGGAATGTTAGAACTAATACTGATTGTATTTGTACCAATTTCTAAGTCATCTATGCGATGTGGAATACCGATGGCACGAGTGTCATCATTGACCAAGTCTTTCTAAGTCATCTATGCGATGTGGAATGCAGCCAACTTTTGATTAATTTTTTTTCTGTTTTTCTAAGTCATCTATGCGATGTGGAATGTAAGTATCGGGGCGAAGAGTGCGGATATATCTTTCTAAGTCATCTATGCGATGTGGAATCCTACTTTACCAGCTACTCGATCAAGCGTAACTTTCTAAGTCATCTATGCGATGTGGAATCCCAAGCCATATGCCAAATAATTGCCGTGATTTAAAAATTGGTTGGCTTTATCCACGCCGTCATAATCACGGCTAAATCCCTTATAACCTGTATGCTTGACGGCAAATTTATACAGCTCTTTGGTCATGCGTCCTTCTAGGGCAAGCAAGTCTGATACGCTATTTTGCCCCAAAATCTGGGTGCGGTAGTGATTTTGTAAGCTTATGATGTCATCACATTTACTATCAAAACCCGCCCCACGCAAGTCCTTATCACGCCCCCACACGTCATTCATAAAATCAAGCCGAGCCATTTGCAAGCGTTTTGCCATTGCCAGACGTTTGTCATCGTCCCACCACCACGACAGCCAGCCTTGAATGTATTCGGTGGGGCGATATTCTGATTGTGGGGTCAGCCACTCAATCTCATTCCCCATAAATAAAGGCGTGCCACCGCCCCCACAAAAGCCAATCAGCACGCCTGCACTTGCTAGTAGCCTTACCGCAGACTGAGTAATGGACGTGCCTGTGCCAAGCAGTATCACGGTGGTGTTGGCAATGGGGATATTGTAGTAGAGATTTTCTTTTTTGCTTTCGGTCAGATACAGCACTCGCCCGTCCTTTTGCATGACTCGGCAATGCTCTAAATAATACAGATTGGCACGTTTGGAATGTAAAATGGTTTTTAGGTCGGTGGGGCGTAGGGTGTCCATAAATGTCCTTTTAAATGCTTGTATACTAAGAGCTTTTCGATTACTTTTCAGTCTACTATAATCACCCAAGATTTTAAACATAAAAAAATTGGGTTCTTATGTATTCAAGAGCCCAATTCGTGGTAGATCGATGTGGTAAGGTTATAGCGCCAACCAGTCTTTTGGCTTTAAATAAAAGTCAGTCAGCTCAAATTCGGGCGTGCCCACCGCAGGCTCGTAACGATACGACCAGCTGGCCAATGGCGGCATGGATACCAGAATTGATTCGGTACGTCCGTTTGACTGCAGTCCAAATATCGTCCCACGGTCATAGACGAGATTGTATTCCACATAGCGTCCGCGGCGATACAGCTGAAACTCTCGCTCGCTTTGGGTGTAGGGTTTGTACTTATTGTTCTCAAAGATTGGCACGATCCCATCTAGATAGCCTTGACCGACGGCTTTCATGAATGCAAAGCATTGGTCAAAATCCCAGCCTGTGGTATTGGTATTGATGTCATCATAAAACAGACCGCCCACGCCGCGGCATTCACCTCGATGCTTTAAGAAGAAATAATCATCGCACCATTTTTTGAATTTGGGATAAATATCATCACCAAATGGCTGGCACAGATCATAAGCAACCTGATGCCAATGTTTGACATCTGATAAGACAGGATAGAAGGGCGTTAAATCAAAGCCGCCGCCAAACCACCAAATCGGCTCACTGCCGTCATTGGGCGTCGCGACGAATAGTCTGACATTGGCGTGGCTGGTTGGGACGTGTGGGTTCTTGGGGTGAATAACCAACGACACACCCATCGCTTGAGCCTTTGCGCCGGCAAGCTGTGGGTGCCTCTCGGTGGCAGAAGGGGGGAGCTTGCTGATGTGGATGTGGCTGAACATCACGCCGCCTTTTTCGATGACTTCACCGCCAGACATTACGCACGAGCGACCACCACCGCCTTCAGGGCGCTCCCAAATATCTGGGATAAACTTAATATCACTACCGCCGTCGATGCCGCCTGATTTCTCTTGATTTTCTAGGGCGGTGCAAATTCGCTCTTGTAGATTTAATAGAAATTCTCGTACTTGCCCAAGCTTGGCATCAAAATCTGCCGCTGTCGTGTTGCTGCTGTTATTCATGATATTGCCTGCTATCTTTATTGATGATTAATAAAGTGTCCCATTTTTGAGTCTTTGACGTTGAGATAATCTTGGTTGTGTGGATTGACGCCGACGATGAGTGGGACGCGCTCTACCACGTCGAGCCCTAATGACTTTAGGTCATTGACTTTATTGGGATTATTGGTCATGAGTGATAATTTGGTAACGCCAACGTGTTCGAGCATTTCTTTGCACATCTCATAGGTGCGAGCGTCTGCAGGCAGCCCAAGCAGCAGATTGGCATCTAAGGTATCATGCCCCTGATCTTGTAGGGCGTAGGCGCGGATTTTGTTGGTGAGTCCGATGCCGCGACCTTCTTGGCGTAGGTATAGTATCGCGCCGCAGCCGTGTGCTTGTACGGCTTGCATGGCGGCGTTCAGCTGGGGTCCGCAGTCGCATTTGAGCGAACCGAACGCATCGCCTGTCAGGCATTCTGAGTGAATGCGCACCACAGGAATGGTGGTAGGATTGTCGCAGGGCAATCCATGGCTTAGAAGAATGTGCTCTTGTCCGATTTCGTTTTCGAATACATGAATGTCAAATTCACCATGAACGGTGGGCAGCTTTGCTTTGGTGATGAATTGATACAAAATGAACCCCAAATGGCATGATGCCAATAATGCTAATCTTTATGTGAAATTTTGATGAAAAATGAAATGCTTAATTAAAAATAATGGTGTTTTTATGGCAAAAATAAAGCCTATCTTATAAAATAGTCGCACGATGTCGCCAAAAATGCTATTATGCCATACTATTTTTATGATTGAAAAGATAATTACAGTAAGATGCGCGAAATCGCCATAAAAATAACCTGCGCGACCCACTTATCAACTCGGAAAAAAGCCAGTCATGCCACATTCTATTGACAGCCAAACATTCACGCCAAGAGCCTTTTCTCAGATTCCCACCACTCGTCCTGTAACGCCATTGCTTGATAAAGTCAGCTTGCCCAAAGATTTAAAGGGGCTAAATACCGATGAGCTGTGCCAATTATCGGACGAACTCCGTGAATATTTGCTTTACTCGGTCGGTCAAAGTGGCGGGCATTTTGGGGCAAATTTGGGCGTGGTGGAGCTGACGGTCGCCCTGCACGCCACTTATGACACGCCTTATGATAAGCTCGTGTGGGACGTGGGTCATCAGGCGTACGCTCACAAGGTGCTGACAGGTCGGCGTGATGAGCTGGTGCGTATCCGTGCCAAGGGCGGTCTGACGGCATTTCCCGAGCGGAGCGAGAGCGAGTACGACACCTTTGGCGTGGGGCATAGTTCCACGTCCATATCGGCAGGACTTGGCATGAGCCTTGCCAGTCGTATCAAGGGCGAAAACCGCAAGGTCGTGGCGGTCATCGGAGATGGGGCGATGACAGGGGGCATGGCGTTTGAAGCGATGAATGATGCGGTGCAACAAAATGCCGATTTGACGGTGGTGCTAAATGACAATGACATGTCAATCTCGCAAGCGATTGGCGGGTTTAGTCGCCATTTGGCACGGCTATGGCAACGTGGGCTTGCCTTTGACATTGACAAACACGGCAATATCCTGATGATAAAGCGTGAGATTAGCCCTGATGACAGACGGGTTCGCCACTATCTGCACATGGCAAACGGGGCAAAAGAAACCCTAGAAAAAATCCCTGCCAAACTGGGCGGTAATCTGGTGCAAAATATTGGTGGTCTTTTTGGCAGAAACGCTCCGCCCATGCCGTTGTCGGACAAAATTGCCGAAAAAGTACATGACCATATTTTCCCTGATAATTTATTTAAGGCGATTGGCTTTACCTACCTTGGGCCTTTTGACGGACATGATTTGCCAAAACTTTTGCAAGTCTTTGAACGTGCCAAACAGTTAAAAGGAGCGGTGCTGATTCACGTCTACACGGTCAAGGGCAAGGGCTTTTTGCCTGCCGAAGCTGACCCCATTACCTATCACGCCATTGGCAAATTGCCCAAAGCAGATGTGCCAAAAACGGACAAACCTGACAACGCCCCTAAAGCCAAAAAATACTCAGACATCTTTGGCGACTGGCTTATGGATAACGGAGAAGACCCCCATATGGTTGCCATTACCCCTGCCATGTGCGAAGGCTCAGGCATGGTGGCATTTGCCAAGGCGTATCCTGCCAAGTTTTTTGACGTGGCGATTGCTGAACAGCACGCCGTAACCTTAGCAGGAGGCATGGCAACGGGTGGATTAAAGCCTGTGGTGGCGATTTATTCTACCTTTTTACAGCGTGGCTATGACCAGCTGATTCATGACGTCGCTTTACAAAACTTGGACGTAACCTTTGCCATAGACCGAGCGGGACTTGTGGGCGAAGACGGGGCGACTCATGCAGGCGTGTTTGATTTGGCGTATTTGCGTTGTGTGCCAAATGTGGTGATTGCCACGCCAAGCGATGAACATGAATGCTATCATCTGCTAAATGCTTGCTACGCTTATCAAGGCACGAGTGCCATTCGCTATCCTAGGGGCGTGGGCGTGGGGCGTGAGATTGTCAAAAATAGCGATGAGAAATTTGCCATTGGTAAGGCAAAAATCGTATGGCGGACGGATAATTTTAATACCCAATCGGATAAAAAAGTGGCGGTGCTTGCCTTTGGTACACGCCTAAACGACAGCCTATCGGCAAGCCAAACGTTCGCCCAAACGACAGAAACGTCCATGACGGTGGTGGATATGCGGTGGGTCAAACCGCTTGACAATGAGCTAATAGATGAGCTTATCGAGCAGGGCGTTACGCATTTTATCACAGTAGAAGAACATCAGCGTATGGGCGGAGCAGGCTCGGCGGTGGGCGAGTATTTGGCAAGTGTGGGCTATGGCGGTCGGCTTATGCAGATTGGCATTGATGATGTGTTTGTCGCTCATGGCAGTCATGATGAACAGTTGGCAGAATGTGGGCTTGATGAGCGGGGGATTTTGGTGACATTACAAACCCTAAAATAAGGCGTGAAAATTAGCCAGTTTTAAGCTATAATGGTTCTTTTGTATGATGAATGCAAAACCACTATTTAAGATATGTTTATAAGGTGAAGTATGGAACCGATGGTAGTCATCGCGTCGCAAGTGGCGCAAAAAGTTGGTCATGAAATTCTACGTGCACATGAGAATCGCCATCGTGTAGATTTGGCGGTAGAGTCTAAGGGTCTTGACGGTTTGGTGACCAAAATTGACCGCTATGCCGAAGAGTTGACCATTTCTTTGCTGAAGGAAAGCTATCCAAATCATTCTTTTTTGGGTGAGGAATTTGGTCTACAAGAAGGTAAAGGCGCGGATGCCGATTGGTGCTGGATCATTGATCCGCTAGACGGCACTCAGAACTTTGTGCATGGTGTGCCGCATTTTTGTGTGTCGATTGCTGTCCAAAAAAACGGCGTAACTGAGCATGGCGTGATTTATGATCCTGTGCGTGATGAGCTATTCACTGCCAGCCGTGGACGTGGCGCGCGCCTCAATCAGCGTCGTCTGATGGTGTCGGATCGTAAGACCATCGCAGGCGGTCTGTTCACAACAGGACATCCTTATGAACGCATGGTTGGCGAACAGCGCGCAAGCTTTGCTCGTCAGCACTTTGCTAGCTTACAAGCCATCTGCGAGAATGGCGGTCAAGTTCGCCGTCTGGGCTCTGCTGCGCTTGATCTGTGTTATGTGGCTGCTGGTCGTTTTGATGGTTATTTTGAAATGTCATTAAAACCTTGGGATGTTGCCGCAGGCGAGCTGATCGTTACCGAGGCGCGCGGTGTGGTGGTGGATCATCATGGTGCCAATAATGCCATGACCACAGGTTCTGTATTTGCATGCAATGTTAAATTACTTAAGCCTTTGATGCAGCTGGTCATTCCTGTATGGGAAAATGCATTATCTCATTAATTGCTGATCCAGAAACCGCCAATTCAAGGCGGTTTTTTTATTGTCAAAATTTTGTCAAAAAAGAAACATCTGTTTACACTTTATCGCTGATTTTGGCAAGTTTTGATTGAGTACAAATGTAAACTTCAGTTATACTTATGGATATGAAGTGATTGATGCTTGTCAAGCAAATCAATCAAATGCCAGATGAATAAATAGCAGAATAAGGAGTGTAGCATGAGCGCCAAAAATCAACAACCAGTCAATGCATCTCTAGAGATGACCGTCCTGTCAAAAGGCAAAAAGAAACACGTAACGTCAGAGATGATCAAAGCTGTACTTACTAAGTTGGCAGAAGGCAATCGAGCGCAGCTAGCATTGAGTGCTTAACTCTGATGATAAAAACTATCCTTAATCGGATGGTTTTTTATTTATTATTCGGCAGCTATATTTTCATATTCAGCGATGTGTTTTTCGATCAGATCGGGAAGCTTGTCAATGTTCGGCAGTGTGCTAATGCATGCCGTGATGCCAAAGTCTAACTTATCTTGGTAGTTGGCGAGGGTGATGTTTAGCGCTTGCCCATCGAAAAGCACCGAGGCGGGGAATATGCCTGTCAGCCTTGCGCCATTGAGATACAAAGGCGTATTATCCCCAGGGACGTTGGAGATAATTAAATTAAAGGCCTGTTTGGCAGGGTAAGCACGCGTCGCTAGGTTGATCCCTGCCCACCCATAGGTTAAGGCACTGTAATTGATCACTTGCGCCTGCGTCATGCGAGAGAAGCGTTTTTTGCCATCATTAATGCTATTTTTGATGGTTTTTAGGCGTGCTATGGGGCTTGACTCATGTGTACCAAGATTGGTCAATAAGAATGACAGCTGATTGCCCAGACTGCTGTTATCTTGGCGAAGGCTGATTGGCACGAAGGCGATGAGCGGCTTATCAGGCAGAGCGTTTTGGCTTAATAGATACTCTCGAAGTGCGCCGGCGCAGACTGCTAGGATGACATCGTTGGTGGTTATGTCGAATTTTTGTGCGACGTTGGCAAATCTTGTCTTGTCAAAGGAGCGCATCGCGAGCGATCGTGCGCTAGAGATACGCTGGTTTAGTAAGGATTTTGGCGCATCAAAAGTGCTGATAAAGTTATTGCGGTGGCGATGTTTAAAGCCGCGTAGGATCTCTCGGGCGACTGGCTTTATTGTGCCTAGTTGCTCTTTGATAATCGTCCAAGCTGGCTTGTGTATTGGCAAGATGGCATCAATCTGACTGCGGTATTTGGTGGATAATGACCAAAACGGCAGCATAAATCTGTCATCAGGCAGCGTGGATAAGGAGCGCTCAAGCAATCGCATGGCGGCGATGCCATCGACCATGGCGTGATGAATTTTAAGGTAAATGGCGAATCGTTTTGGTGCGCCATCTTGAATGGGTGCGATGCCTTCGATTAGGTGAAATTCCCACAGTGGCTTGGTGCGATCCATCATGCGCCCATGCTCGCGCGAGATATAAGCCATCAGCTCAGCGTCACCGCCGGCACGTGGTAGGGCGATGTGGCGAAAATGATGATTGATGTCAAAGTGATCATCTTTATCCCAAAACCCGACGTTCTTTAGCACTTGATTAAAAGGAAAGCTTGGGATAGTTTTACCGCTTTTGATCTGATCAACCAACTGCGTAACAAAATCATCGTCAGCAGAAGGGGGTAGCTCAAACATGCAAAGCCCAGCGACGTGCATGGGCTGTTTGCGTGTCTCTAACAATAAGAATAAATGATCAACCGCAGTTAAGGCGCGCACTCATTACTCCCTTCGACTACTGGAAAAAGTAGCCAGTCTGGGGTGAGCTTGCAACTGCCATTTTGCGTGCAGGCATGCGTCCCGCCAAGAAGGCTTGGCGACCTGCATGAATGGCGTTCTTCATGGCATGTGCCATTAATACAGGGTTCTGCGCATGAGCGATGGCTGAATTCATGAGTACGCCATCACAGCCTAATTCCATTGCAATGGCAGCATCGGACGCGGTGCCAACGCCAGCATCTACCAAGATAGGCACATTGGCATTCTCGATGATTAGACTTAGCGTGTGACGGTTTAATAGACCCAGCCCTGAGCCGATTAAGCTGCCCAATGGCATCACAGCAACACAGCCCATATTTTCCAGCTCTTTGGCGATGATGGGGTCATCAGAGGTATATACCATCACTTCAAAGCCGTCATCGATGAGTACTCGAGCCGCTTTTAGGGTTTCGGTGACGTTGGGGTATAGCGTTTTTTCATCGCCCAGAACTTCTAGCTTAACCAGATTATGACCATCTAAGAGTTCGCGCGCCAGCTGACAGGTGCGAATCGCGCTATCCGCATCAAAGCAGCCTGCTGTATTAGGTAAGATAGTGTAGTCTTTTGGTGAGATGACGTCTAGCAGGTTTGGCTCGCCTTTATTCTGACCGATGTTTGTACGGCGAATGGCGACGGTTACGATCTCGCTGCCGCTGGCTTTGATGGCATCGCCTGTCTCGGTCAGGTCTTTATATTTGCCTGTACCGACCAGTAGACGTGATGAGAAGGTGCGTGAACCAACGCTAAAGGTGTCATTAATTAAGGGGTTGCCTGATGCGCTCATG
>NZ_JAAELD010000133.1 GCF_024227015.1 Moraxella sp. | reverse complement strand
GCTGAAGCTACCCAAGAGGGTGGTGATAAAGCTGAAGCGTCCGCTCAAAACTTAGAAACACAAAACACACAAACGGGTAATTAGTCGTTATTAAATCAGCTTTATAATGATGAGCGAATAATCACCTCAAAAATTGCTGCGGCGCACAGTTGGCGGCTATACAGTATAAGGATAAAATATGCACACTCGTTTTGTAAAAACCGCTCTGGTCTGCGCATTAAGTGCGGTGGCTTTGGTTGGTTGTGGTAAAGGCATTAAGGCAGAAAGCAAAAAACCTGCCAAATTAATCAAAATCAGCGCCCCTGTCGCAGTTCTGTCGCCTGTTTTTAGCGCATCGCTAGATCAAGGCCGCAGCATGATGAAAGGCAGCCGCGCCAGCAAAAAAGACGTGGTCGATCTTCAAGTTGCCCAAACAGGCGAAGGTCTGATCGCTGCTAGCCGTGGTGGCATCGTTTCACTATTAAATGGTAAGCAAACCGTCTGGTCGGTAGATCTTAAAGAAGCTATTACCAGCGGTGTGGCATCTAATCAGTCGGGTAGTGTTGCCATTGTCGGTACGCGCTCTGGTAAAGTGGTTGCCATCAATGCTCAGACCGGTGCGATCGTGTGGGAAAAGGCACTACCAACATCTAGCCCAACCCCGGCACTTGTTACCAATAATCGTGTCCTACTGTCGGGTAATAACGGCACGCTTTACGGTCTAGACTTACAGACAGGTACAGCCATGTGGCAGTTTAGCACGCAGAATGTCGATGTGAGTGTGCGCGGTGCAGCTAAGCCGCTTTATTTGGATGAGCAGACAGCGCTATTTGGTACGGCGGATGGTCGTATTCATGCGATTAATCCTGTCTCGGGTACGCCACTATGGACACGCCGTGTGGGTATGGCGACTGGCGGTAGTGCAGTTGAGCGCATGAGTGATGTGGATGGTACGCCATTGGTGGTGGGTCAGCACCTATATGTGACAAGCTTCAGCGGTCAATTGGCAGCTTTTGACATGTCAACAGGTCGCCCGATGTTCGTAGGCGAGATTCCAAGCACAAAATCACCGACCATTCTTGGTGAGACGCTTGTGGCCACAGGAGTTAATGGCGATGTTAAGGCCTTTAACCGCCTAACAGGCGAGACATTATGGCTAAATGAGAACCTAAAACACCGTAAGCTTACCAATCCTGTTAATGTGGGCAATTATGTCGCAGTTGGTGACTATGATGGAGTGATTCATCTGTTCGATGTCGATGGCAACATCGTAAGTCGTGCTGAGACCAAGGGTCAATTAACCAGCCTGCAAGTGAACGGCAATCGCCTATATGCTCAGAGTGCATCAGGCGTAGTGAGCGTTTGGCAGTTTTAAGTTTTTATTAATCGATACTTTTCCTTTGCTGTCAAATGATAGCAAAGGATTTGGTGTTTTTATTTGATTGTAAATTTATTTTTTAGATAATTTTGAGAGATTATGAGTATTAAACCTGTGGTTGCCTTGATTGGCCGCCCAAATGTCGGAAAATCAACCCTTTTTAATCAGCTGACCAAGTCTCGTCAAGCACTGGTTGCGGACATGGCTGGTCTGACGCGCGATCGTCAATATGGCGATGCGCATTTTGAGAATAAGTCATTCATTGTCGTGGATACAGGCGGTATTGGTGAGGCGGACGATGGTACGGGCAATATCGACGACTACATGGCGACACAGTCCTATACCGCCATCCATGAGGCGGATATTGTTGTCTTTGTGGTTGATGCGCGTTCGGGCTTGATCGGTGCGGATAGCGAGATCGCCAGATTCTTGCACACGCTGGGCAAGCCGGTATACCTTGTGGCGAACAAGATGGATGGCGTACATGAAGCCTCGTCGGCAGAGTTTTTTGAATTGGGTTTTGGTGAGCCATTTCCGACCGCTGCCAGTCATGGTAAGGGTGTTACTAACCTTCTAGAAGTCTTAACGGCTGACATGCCAGAGGATGAGGCTGATGATAATGATGATGACAGCCTAAAGCTTGCTATTATCGGACGCCCGAACGTTGGTAAATCAACACTGGTCAATCGCCTACTGGGCGAGGAGCGTGTGGTCGTCTTTGATATGCCGGGCACGACCAGAGACAGTATTTACATTCCTTTTGAGCGCGAAGGCCGCAAATATACGCTGATCGATACGGCGGGTGTGCGTCGTCGCGGTCGTATTGATGAGAAGGTTGAGAAGTTCTCTGTTGTTAAGACCTTGCAGGCCATCAAGGATGCGAATGTCGTTGTCGTTGTGGTCGATGCCAAAGAGGGTATCGTCGATCAAGATCTGCACATGTTAGGCTATGCACTCGATGCAGGTCGCGCGATAGTGATTGCCATTAATAAATGGGATGGCCTGTCCCAAGACCAAAAAGACTATGTGAAGCTTGAGATTGATCGCCGTTTTAACTTCGTGCCGTGGGTGAAGATTCATTTAATCTCAGCGATGTATGGTAATGGCGTAGGCGAGCTTTATCCATCGATTCATAAGGCGTATGATGCATCGATGTTCAAGGTGTCCACGTCTCGTCTGACGCAGATTCTACAAGATGCCGTGCAAAATCACCAGCCACCAATGGTCGGTGGTCGCCGCATCAAGTTAAGATATGCGCACTTGGGTGGGCATAATCCACCTGTGATCGTCATTCATGGCAACCAGACTTCTGCCTTGCCAAAGAGCTATCAGCGTTATCTTGAGAACATTTATCGTGATGTGTTCAAGCTAGAGGGTACGCCTTTACATGTAGAGTTTAAGCAGAATGCCAACCCATATGAAGGTAAGAAAAACCCTAAAATTAAGAATAAAGCCAAAGTCATGCGTGAACGTAAACGAATTGCGGAATTTAAAAAACGCGATAAGAAACGCTAGATTTTCCATCTAGTTAGTAGAATTAATTTTTGAGGGTGTATTATGATGAAAGTTTTACCAG
>NZ_JAAELD010000132.1 GCF_024227015.1 Moraxella sp. | reverse complement strand
CCACCCAACTGCTGACACTCAGGTATAAAATCAAAATCATCCATTTCAAACTCAGCGTTATTAGCTATCTGTTGTTTAATGCGTTCTAACCACTGCAACTGTTCTTCGTTAAAGGCAGCTTGTTGCTGTTTAAGCCAAGCCTCAAAACGTTCATTCACAATTTGCGGAAAGGGTTCTAACTCGTTGGCCACGCCAATAGAGCAGCGAATAAGGCTGATTAAGGCCGGTAGCTTTTCACTCGGCGCTGCACCTTTGGCTTTGAGTTTTTCTAACATTTCGTAGGCCTGCCAAACATCTTTGGGGGCGATGTTATAGGGTGGCTGTTCTATCTCTTCGACCAGGTCATTGAGTTGTTCGTAACTGAGGTGGCGTTTTTTATAGGGCTGGTTGTATACCAGCTGTATGGCATCGAGTTCGTTTTTGTGTTCTGCAATAAACTCTTCGTAACGGATGATGATGCCTTGGGCTTTTTCTTCATCGTAACCGGCGTCTAGTAGCTCATCGGCACTGTCGTCTATCAGTTGATCGGTGTCGCGGCGTAGGGTTTCGATCAGTTCGCGCACATCTGCATCGTTGATTGGCAAAGTAACTTGATGCGCCAGGGCTTCATACTCTTTTTTGCGCTCTTCATCTGAGACTTCATCGGTGCCGAACTTGGCTTTTAGCTGCTCGGCAAAACAGTCTGGGTTACCGGCATGCACTAACTCGCCCGCTCATAGCGCCAGGGGCTTTGGCTCGCCGCTGACTTCTTCGAGTTTTTTATTGAGTTGTTTGCGCTGGTTATCGGTGAGCTTGCTATCGAGGCGTATTAAGCGGTTACCGAGAGATTGCAGGTTTTCAGGGCTCTTATCACCACAGGCGATGTGGTACATGAGTTTTTCGGTTGAGACTGAGGGTTTGCTCTCGAGGCTTTTGGTTTCTGTTTTGTCGGTTTCGGTAACGCCTACGGCATCAACCAGTACAAAACGGGTTTTGGTGGGGGCATCGGGCGTGACTTTCTTCAGTACGTCGTCGCCCACTACGCGGGTGCCTCGGCCTTTCATCTGTTCGTAATAGGCGGGGCTTTTTACATCGCGCATAAATACCACGCATTCTAGCGGTTTGATGTCGGTGCCGGT
>NZ_JAAELD010000131.1 GCF_024227015.1 Moraxella sp. | reverse complement strand
GTCTTCATAAATATCCGCCGTGCGATAGCCTTGTTCTAGCACTTTTTGCACCGCTTGTTCTATTCTCACCGCACGATGTTCATCGTTTAGACTATAACGCACGAGCATCGCAAGCGACAAAATGGTCGCTAGTGGATTTGCCTTATCCTGCCCTGCAATGTCAGGGGCAGAACCATGAGACGGCTCATACAGCCCTTTGCCTGTCTCGTTTAGGCTCGCTGATGGTAGCATACCGATAGAGCCTGTGAGCATGGACGCTTGGTCGGACAAAATATCGCCAAAAATATTGCCTGTCGCAATCACATCAAACTGCTTGGGGGCTTTGACCAGTTGCATGGCACAGTTATCCACATACATATGCGACAGTTCAACGTCAGGATACTCTTTGGCAACGTCCGTGAAAATCTCTTTCCACAGCTCGGTCGTCTCTAACACATTCGCCTTATCCACACTACACAGCTTTTTGCCACGTTTTTGGGCGGATTGGAACGACACATGAGCGATACGGCGAATCTCGCTTTCGCTATAACGCATGGTGTTAAAGCCCTCACGCTCGCCCTTATCGTTGGTGTGAATGCCCCGTGGCTCGCCAAAATAAATGTCGCCCGTCAGCTCACGCACAATCAAAATATCCAATCCCGATACGACTTCTGGTTTTAAAGTGGACGCATTGGCTAATTCTTTATACAAAATGGCAGGTCGCAGGTTGGCAAATAAATTTAAATCTTTACGAATTGCCAAAAG
>NZ_JAAELD010000130.1 GCF_024227015.1 Moraxella sp. | reverse complement strand
GTGAAGCTGTCTGCAGAGGACGCGCCCGGCGACCCCCGTCTCCTAAACACTCTGCGTACACGCCGTACTGCCGACCACGCCCGCCTCGGCGACCTCAACGACTTGAGCGAGGCGATCATAAATTATCAAAAGGCCGTTAAGCTGACAGCTGAGAACTCGCCAGAGTTGCCAATAAACTTAAACAATCTGGGCAATGGCCTCTCTGACCGATACGCCCGCCTCGGCGACCTCAACGACTTGAGCGAGGCGATCATAAATTATCAAAAGGGCGCGAAAAGAGGTTTGGAAGTAGCACTCCAAGAAGGACTCCGAAATGCCCGCAATTGGCTCCGCTGGGCATTTGATCGTAAAGAATGGCAGGAAGTCATCGACGCTTACCAATATGCCTATCAAGCCGGCACCCAATTGGTACAAACCCAACTCACCCGCGAACATCAAACCGCCTTTTTAAAGGAAAGCCAAGGTTTAGCCGCTCACGCCGCCTACGCCTTTGCCAAAACGAATCAACTGGAAAAAGCCATCGTGACTTTGGAACGGGGATTAGCTCAACTTCTAAGTGAAGCCTTAGCACGAGATCGAGCCGATTTAGAACAGTTAAAAGCACGAGGGCATAGTGATTTAACTGATCGCTATCAACAAGCAGTGAACGATTGGCATTTGGGGCAAACGGCTCCCCCAGAAAAAGTCCGTACCCTTTTACAAGCTGCCCGTCGAGCACTGGATGAAACCATTGCCGCTATTCGCCAAGTCGAAGGCTACGGCGAATTTCTCGCCGCACCTGAATTTGTGGATATTGTCGCGGCGGCTAAAGGCGCGAATTTAGTCTATTTAGCGGTGACAAAAGCGGGTGGTTTAGCATTAATTCTCTTTGAAAACAAAGAGATACAAAAAGTCTGGCTCCCAGAACTCACCCATGCAACGCTTTTAGAAACTTTAACCAGTTTGGACGCGCCCTATAGTGGTTATCTTCGCGCTTATTATGATTGGTTAACCCATCCCAAAGAGGAAAATTATCGTCAGCAATGGTTAAATACCCTAGAAGCAACCACCAAGTTACTTTGGAAAAAAGTCATGGCTCCCGTGGTTCAGGCTTTGCCAAAATCGGCGAAAGTCACTTTGATTCCCGTTGGATTGTTAGGTTTACTTCCCCTTCATGCCGCTTGGACAGAGGATAACAATGCGCCCACTGGCAAACGTTACGCTTTGGATGCGTTAACAATCAGTTATGCCCCCAATGCACGATCTTTAACCCAAGCCAGAAAAGTCGCTCATC
>NZ_JAAELD010000129.1 GCF_024227015.1 Moraxella sp. | reverse complement strand
CATTACTCAAAATCCACTCATTTAGAGCCCTTTGTCGGGTTATCAGGTTTTTTGCTCTTATTTTTCTTAGCCATTTCCATGCGGTAACTTTCAATGTTGAGCTCCAAAATCACACTGTGATGCACCAGCCGATCAATGGCAGCAGCGGTGACCATCGGGTCTTTAAAGATCTGCTCCCATTTAGAAAAAGGCAAATTACTGGTAATCATCAAACTGCCGCGTTCGTAGCAATCGGCCATCAATGTAAAGAGCACTTGCATCTGCTGACGGCTTTGCTGCACGTATCCGATGTCATCGACGATGATCGCATCATAGCGTGAGAGCTTTTTGTGCAATCCAATTTTGCCGACGTGCTTCACACTCCAGTTTGAGCAGTTCAAGCAGATATTGCTCATAGCTAAAAGATTCGCTTCGCACGCAATCAGCAATCTATTGATAACATCCACGCATGGTAGACATCTGAAGTTGCTTGAGATCGTCGAGAATTTGTTCATGGTGATTTGCATGATTTGATTTACCTGCTTTCTGTATTTGTCGTTACGCCAATTGTGTCGGATATCTGTGGGTGTTGAATTTTCTCATTTTCAGATTGGCTCAATATCACCTGCATTGCTTTGAAGTAATCTCTTTTAACTTTTACATTCGACACCTTGCAGTAGCGTTGAGTGGTCGTAATCCAATTGTGCCCCAATAGATCCTGGATGGTCTCCACCTCGGCCTCCGCGTTTAAAAGTTGGGTTGCCATGGTATGGCGCAGGCGGTGACAGCAAACTGGGATGCCGCTTTTCTTGGCATAATACTCTATGCGCTTCTGAATGCCGCGCACCGAGATCGGCTTTCCCTTATAAGTTCCTTTGTCGACTAAAAAGACTTTTTTCACCCGGTAATGCCGCCGTAGTTTCAGATAAGCATCCAGCGCATCAGCAGCATCGTCACTCATGTAGACCACCCGATCTTTGCTGCCCTTACCGTTTAAAACCATGATCTTGCACTGCTTCAGATCAATGGCGCCCAAGGTTAAATCAGACACTTCTTCCACCCGCAAACCGCAACGCAGCATCAATCGGAACATGGCCCAGTCACGCTTGGTTTTGATCACATCAAAGAACTGATCAATTTGGTCTTCCCTTAAAGGCCGTGGCAGCGGTTTGGGCACCCGCAAGCGCCTACCGGAT
>NZ_JAAELD010000128.1 GCF_024227015.1 Moraxella sp. | reverse complement strand
TCTAAAATGTTAATCTAAATTTGTCAAAAACTAAGATTTTCAATAAAAATAAACAAAAACGCCACATTATGCCGATTTATTGCCGTCTGTGCAAGTGTTTCATTCTGGCTGATGATTTAACTTCGAAGTCCGTGTATTTTAAATGATACTAAAGATCTAACATCAAAATATTGAAAAATAGGCTAAACGAATGAATTTTCTATGGAATTTTAGGTAAAAATTGTGTTACGATTGACTGTTTTTATGAAGTTTTACTATTTGTTTAATCATTTATTTTAAAAACAGTAAATTCATCAATCCAATCGCCAAAAACAAGGGGGAAATCACGCTCAATGGATGCGTTAAATATTATTTATCTGGTGGCGGCAGCCCTGCTTTTTATTAGCATCATGACCAGCACGCTCTCGGCGCGTCTGGGAGTTCCTTTATTGCTTTTTTTCTTGGGCGTGGGGATGCTTGCAGGCGAAGAGGGCGTGCTTGGCATTCAGTTCCAAGAATATGGGGTGGCGAACTTTATTGGGCAGGCAGCGCTTGCTTGTATCTTGCTTGACGGTGGTCTTAGAACATCATTGAACTCATTTCGTGTGGGACTGCGACCCGCCATCACTTTGGCGACTTGGGGTGTATTGGCGACCGTTCTCGCGCTTGGGTTTTTTGCCACTTGGCTGTTGGACATTGATTGGCGATTAGGCCTTTTGATGGCGGCGATTGTCGGTAGTACTGATGCGGCGGCGGTATTTAGCCTGCTTCGTAATGGCGGAGTGAAGCTAAATGACCGTGTACAGGCAACGCTAGAGCTCGAATCAGGCGCGAACGACCCTTTGGCGATCCTATTAGTAACAGTGATGATCGCGCTAAATCTAGACCCTCAAAGCCAGAGCGTTGGCAGTGTGATCGCCATGCTCATTCAGCAGATTGGCGTGGGCTTGATGGTAGGTCTGGCGGCTGGTTGGGCAATCTCTCGCCTGCTGCCAAAGGTGTATCTGGCAGATGGCATGTATGCCATTTTGATTCTATCGGCTGGGCTTGCGGTGTTCGGTGCTACGAACCTGCTGGGCGGTAGCGGATTTTTGGCGGTGTATCTGACCGGTGTCATCATCGGTAATACCAAAGTACGTGCCACCGAACATGTGCTGCGAGTGATGGACAGCTTCGCTTGGCTGTCTCAAGCGATACTGTTTGTTGTATTGGGGCTGCTTGTCACACCATCCGAGATGCTTAAAGTTTGGCATTATTCATTGATTATTTTCTTGTTTTTGTTGTTTGTTGCGCGTCCTGTTGCTGTGGGCACGAGCCTATTGCATTTTGGATTTCGATTAAAAGAAATTGGGTTCATCTCATGGGTTGGCTTACGCGGTGCGGTGCCCATTACACTAGCCATCATTCCTGTGATGAGCAATGTAGAGGGCGCAAGTTTGGCGTTTAATATTACCTTTGGTGTCGTTATCCTGTCGCTATTAGCGCAAGGGGCGACTATTCCGTTCATGTCGCGCGTCTTTAAGGTGTGGGTACCGACAGATGCTGAGCCTAAGGCAGAACATGAAATCTGGGTGGGCGATCAGGCGAACATCACACTCTATGAATTCGAGGTCAAAGTTGGTGCCTTTGCCATCGGGCGCCACCCGCAAGACATCTCAAGTAAGGTCAATTCGCATGAGATTGCTGTCTTTGCGGTGGTGCGCGGTGAGCATTTGATTAACGTTGATGAAGACACCGTGCTAAAAGTCGGCGACATCGTGTGGTACGCACTGTCAGGTGACTGGGCAGCGAACATCGCCAAAGTTTTTAATAACTCCGCCACGCAATACCAAAAAAACAGCGAGTTCTACGGGGATTGGCTACTGTCACCGCATGCGCGCATCATGGATTTGCCGTTTTATAATCTCGCCACGCGCGCGCTTAGTCAGAACCGTCTGGGCAAAATGACGCCCATGGCGACAGCGCTTGACATATTCACCTTACCGCCTAACGCGGTAGGGCTGTCAGGCATTGATGATGAACTGATGGAAAAATTAAGCGAAGCACGCGACAAAACTGTCGAAGAGTTCATGATGGCACACTTTAAGGCAGAACCCGTTAAAGGGGACGAGGTGCGCTTAAATCAATCTTGGTCACTGATCGTTCGTGATATTGACGGTCGTGGGCGACTGCGCGGAATCGGTCTAAAGAATCTGTCTGATGACTAGACCAGATGCACTTAGTTTGTTATTTTTTGTATAAGTTGGTGTAAATTGACGCATTAAGCCCTATCTAAGCTTAACTCATTTCATCACACTAATGCTTTTTATAAATCACAGGAAAATTTATGCTATTTCATTCAGCAAAAAAACCCGTAGAATTACAAATTATTCATCTAAACAAGATCAAACAAAAGCGCAAAAAGCAATTCGAGGCAGCCCAAGAGGCCAAAGAAGACAAGCAGTCATGCTTCTCTAAGCTGTGCAAATTGGCGAAATCCAGCAAAAAAGACACAGATCAATCCGACATCGCAAATGATGCCAAAACCATCTATGTGCTAGATTTTGATGGTGACATCAAGGCAAGTGCGGTTGCGCATCTGCGCGAAGAGATCAGCACCATCATCACAACAGCCAAAGCAGGCGATGAAGTCGTTCTGCGCTTAGAAAGCGGCGGCGGTCAGGTCAATGCTTATGGTCTGGCGGCAGCGCAGCTTGATCGCATCAAGTCAGCAGGGCTAAGCTTGACAGTATGCGTGGATAAAATCGCAGCTAGCGGCGGCTACATGATGGCCTGTGTTGCAGATAAAATCATCGTCTCTGACTTTGGCATCATTGGCTCGGTGGGTGTGGTAAGTCAGCTGCCCAATTTTCATAAACTGATGAAAAAACACAACATCGGTTACGAGATGTTCACGGCGGGTGAATATAAGCGCACCGTGACAGTATTCGGCGAGAACACTGATGAAGATCGTGCCAAATACCAAGAGGAAATCAACCGAATACACGATTTATTTAAAGCGTTCGTCAAAAAACATCGTCCAAGCCTTGACGTCGATAAGATAGCTACGGGTGAATTTTGGTTCGGTGAGGATGCACTTGCATTGAACCTTGTGGATGAAGTGGGCACTTCTGATGCCTATGTGCTTAATCTCATGGATAATCACAATGTATATGCATTGCAATCACGAAGTAAGCCCACATTGGCAGAGAAGCTGGGATTGACCGAACAAATGAGCTCATCAATTGATGCCTTGATAGATGGTGCAGGTGCATCAGTAGCCAAGCTAATCAGCAAACTAAATCGCCCCTGATTGCTGTGCATGTGATTGATTGTACACATTAAATCATTGGGAATTTTATTAAAAATACGTTAAAATAGCGGGCTTATTTGGTTCGCTATTTTTATTTTATTATTTTTTGGATTTATTATGAAAAAATTAGAAGAAGTGTTTGCTAAAGCCGATAAATTCGGGCGAGTGGTTGCTAATAAGTTTAATAAAATTAAAGATTTAAATGACATTCGTGGTATCGGTCAAGACAAGACAGTGCTGATCACAGGGGCGAGCTCAGGTCTTGGGGCGATGATGGCGCGTAAATTTGCCTTTTTGGGTTATGATTTGGCGATTTGCGCCAGACGACTTGACCGCCTAGAAGTCTTAAAAGCTGAGCTTGAAAAGGAATTTGGCGTTAAAGTCTATGTGCGTACGCTAGATGTGACGGTATATGATGATGTGTTTACCGTGTTTGAAGACTTTGTCAAAGACATAGAAAATGACGGTGGGGTGCTTGACAAAATCATCGTAAACGCAGGTGTGGGCGACAGTCGTGTCATCGGGCATGGGCGATTTGCCATAAACCGAGCCACCGCCGAGACCAACTTCATCTCTGCCCTTGCCCAATGCGAGTCCGCCATGCAAATATTCCGCCGTCAAAACAGCGGTCATCTGGTGGTCATATCCAGTATGTCTGCGGTGCGTGGTCTGCCACGTCATTTGACAACTTACGCCGCCGCCAAAGCAGGGCTTGCTGCTCTTGCCGAGGGGATACGAGCCGACACCATTAGCGAAAAATTGCCAATTACGGTGTCCACCATCTACCCCGGTTATGTGCGTACTGACCTAAACATCGGAGCAAAATACCTGCCCTTTGAAGTCGAAGAAGATGAAGGGGCGGACGTGATCGTCAAAGCCATCGAAGCCAAAGTCGATGAAGCCTACGTCCCTGCGTGGCCATGGCTACCGATTGGGCTGGGCATGAAGTATTTGCCATTAAGACTAATCACGAAGTTTTTGTAGTCTTGTTAAAATCAAAACAGCTCCTATCATGGAGCTGTTTTTGTATTCACCACAAACCGCCCACGCTCATCAAAAAACCGCCGAACCACCAGCACCGCCGACAGCGTACACGACAGCGTACTACCTGCACAGATAAAAAACATGGTAACAATCTGATAGCGTACCGCCTGCGTGGGGTCAGCCCCTGCCAGTATTTGCCCTGTCATCATGCCTGGTAGGCTCACCAGTCCGACCACGAGCATGGAATTGACGGTTGGGGTTAGACCATTTAGCACCGCCGATTTGACAAGCTCATGCACCGCTTCAAAAGGGGTGGCCGACAGCGATAAGCGAGATTTGATAAGGACTTGCTTGTCGTGCATGGCGTTCACAATTTCGTTGGTGGTCAAAGATATGGCGGTCAAAGAATTGCCCAAAATCAGCCCCAAAATCGGTATGATGTACTGGGGGCGATACCAAGGCGACACCTTTAAAATGAGCGTCATGGCAATCAGCGTAACCACACCCGTGGCAACCGACAGCGAGATGATACTATCAGACAGTAAGCCCTTGTAGGGGCGTTTGACACGACCTTTTGCCGAGATACTGGCGATGAGTGTCATCACGGTCAAAATCGCAAGCACCTGCCACTCACTCTCCCGAGCGAACACCCACGCCAAAATCAGCCCAATCATGGACAACTGCACCACCGTCCGCACCCCTGCCATGATGAGCGTGCCTGTCAAGCCAAGCCGTAGGTATGCCGACACGCCTATCGTGATAAGCAGTAGGGTGCTGGCTAGGGCGATGTCGGTCAGGGAAAGTGTGATTGCCATAATTACACCGCCAACACCCCATTCTCCATACGCCATAAATCCGCCCCCAACGCTCGTTGTTCGCTTGGTGTGTGCGTCACCCAAATCAGGGCTTTGTGGTTGTCATGCCAATCTAGCACGAGTCTCATGAGTAGATTTGCCGTCTCATCATCAAGGGCGGACGTGGTTTCATCAAATAGGGCAACCGTTGGGTTAAATTGCAAAGTCCGCAAAAAACTCACGATTTGGCGTTCGCCCCCTGATAGCTCATGGATTGATTGGTTGATAAAATTGTCATGTTTGCCAAGTGTGGCAAGTTTTTGTAAATGCCAATTTTTATCAAATTTTTTGTTTTGGCGGTATTTAAAACCAAAGGGGGCGGTTAGGTTGTCAAGTACCGTACCGTCCGATAGGCTAGGGGTTTGATGAAATAGAGCAACGGCAGAACGGTAATCGGGCGGGGAGATTTGATTAAAAGGTGTTAATTTCCCATTTGTGTTTAGCTTTATACTATCGGCCGTCCCGTCATTTAAAGGCAATAAATCAGCCAAAGCTTGGAGCAGAACTGATTTTCCAGAACCTGAGCGACCGACGAGAGCGACTTTTTGACCATAATTTAAGTCAAAAGTCACGTCATCCAGCAACGTACGATCAACCACACGATAGGACAGCTGATTAACGCTAAGTAGAGGGGCTGTCATCAGCGAAATGCCGTAGGCAGGCGATGCGGACGAATGCCGTTCTCGCTGTTCATCACGCAGGCAAGGGTAATCACGCCAATGGTTGCGATTTTGCCATTTTTGAAATCATCATCACTTCGGTAGATGTACTGAGTTAGAATAAGGCTTGCAGACTTTTTGATGACTTCGGTGACAGTCACGACTAGCACATCATCAACTAACAGCGGTAATTTATAAGTCAAATCGGCACGACTCACCACAAAATGCACCTTGCCATCATGCCCATCCATCCCAGTTGCCGCACCTTCCGTGTCAAAAAAATAGCCGTCAAAGCCAAGTGACGTCAGCCAGTCCCTGCGACAATTTTCAAAAAAGGTCAAATGATTGGCATGATAGACAATGCCACCTGCGTCCGTGTGGTTGATATAAACCTTATAATTAGCATGAAAAATCGGTGCGCTCATTCATGTTTCCTCGATAGAATTTGAAATTATTGTACACTGACTTTGATAAATTTTTAAAATTTTTTCACAAAAATTTGT
>NZ_JAAELD010000127.1 GCF_024227015.1 Moraxella sp. | reverse complement strand
CATCATGAAGTGTATCACGCCCTAATCAATCAGTTTATACCCCCTGGATCGGTGGATGATCAGTGGAATATTGACGGCTTAGAAGATGAGATTGAAGAAGCGTTTCGTTTTTATATGCCGATCAATGATTGGCTTGATGCCGATAGACGTTTGGACGAAGAAGGTTTGCGTGGCAAAATCATTGACACCGCCATTGCTCATTATGAGGATAAGCGTGCACAAATGGGGCTAGAGAGTGCCATGCGTTTGGAGCGGGACTTTATGTTACGCAACTTAGACCGCCATTGGAAAGAGCATCTAACCCAAATGGATCACTTACGTAAGGGCATTCATTTGCGTGGTTATGCCCAAAAGAACCCTGAACAAGAATATAAACGTGAGTCGTTTGAGCTGTTTCGTGCCATGCTGGGGGCGATCAAATCGGATGTGGTGCAGGATTTGGCACGCATTCATATTCCTACCCCTGAAGAGATTGCCGCCCTTGAAGAGCAGCGTCGCCTACAAGCTGAAGCGATGCAAAAGCATTTTGAATACCATTCAGCTGATGATGACGGCAATAATGAGCGTGGCAACATACCCCATCCACGTCAAAATGTACAAAACATTACCTTTAGTCTTGGGGCTGTGGCAGGCGTGAGTGAGACTGCCGAGCAGGTCACAGAACAGGCTTCTGATGGTGGGGAGGAGGTGGTTATTCCGTCTAATACGCACCGTAACTCACCTTGTCCTT
>NZ_JAAELD010000126.1 GCF_024227015.1 Moraxella sp. | reverse complement strand
GTTTTACCGCTTCTACTTGAATGTCGATGCGGACTTTTTTTGCCATGCCCATCGCCACCAAATAATCCATGCCCCACTTAGTGCGGTCGATGGTCGTGCTAAAGTCACCACCGCACACCTCGGCTTTAGCCATCGGGCTGTCATAGCAGTTGAATTTATCGGCTTTTAGACGCACAGGATGAGTCTGACCAAGCAGTGTCAAATTACCATCAACAGATGATAATTTACGCGCATTGCCTTTACCCACATAGTTGAATTTGGTCGATTCAAAACGCATGTTCGGATGTGCTTCAGCATTGAACAGGTCGGCAGATTTTAGGTGACCTGTGAACGCTTCAGAGACAGTTTGCAGGCTGTCAATCGGGATGGTAATGTCAATTTTGCCTTTACGCGCTTCTTTATCAAATTCCATAGAGCCTGTCAGACCAAAGAAACCGCCAACGTTCGTGCTGGTGTTAAAGTGGTCGATGGCAAATCGTGCGTTGGTGTGAGCTGCGTCAATCTCATAAGTCGCCGCGTGAGCTGTGGCAGTCAGACCAAGTAGCGCAGCACCAAAAACGTGTGATAATTTCATGACTTTCTCCTATTGAAAGCAAACAGTGAATAAGAAACATTTTCAATATGGCAGTATCTTAACACGATAAATTAACGAAGACAAACGCCATTTTGTTGATGCAATGTTTCTTATTAAGAAACTTACTGACCATTTAGTGCCAGTACCGTTTCTGCGCTGTTTCTGATGTCGTCCACAGTGAGATTTCGCTTACCACTCAAATCTTGTCGCCATTTTCTTGCTCCTGTCAAGCCCTGAAAAAGCCCCAGATAATGCCGTGTCAAGGTTGCCAAATTCGCCCCTTGCTCGGCTCGTTTTTCAAGATAAGGGTAAAGATTTTCTAGGATTTCACGGTGTGTAGGCGTAGGCTCGCCCCACAGTTCATTGCACGCCCCCATGAGCATGGGATTGTGATAAAACGCCCGTCCTATCATCACGCCGTCCACATGGGTTAGGTGGGTTTTGATGTCATTAAGATTGTCCACACCGCCATTGATTTCTATAAACAGATGGGGAAATTCTGATTTTAGGCGATAAATATCATCGTAGCGTAAGGGCGGAATTTCTCGGTTTTCTTTGGGGGATAAGCCGTTTAGCCACGCTATCCTAGCATGGGCGATAAAGTGCGTACAACCAGCGTCCGCCACAGTCCCCACAAAATCACGCATAAACTCATAACTGTCAAACATATCAATGCCAATGCGATGCTTGACGGTAATGGGCTTATCAGTACTGTTTTTCATCGCACGCACCATGTCCGCCACCAAAGTCGGTTCTGCCATGAGACACGCCCCGATTTTGTTGTGCTGAACACGGTCAGACGGACAACCAACATTGATGTTAAATTCATCATAACCCATCTTATCGGCAATCTGTACGCATTGTGCCATATCGTTAGGATTTGACCCGCCAAGCTGTAACACCACAGGATGTTCGCTGTCATCATATCGCAAAATATACTCGGTATCGCCCTTTAAAATGGCACTCGTGCTTATCATCTCGGTGTACAGATGTATATGACAGTTAAAGAGCCGTGCAAAATAACGAAAATCGGCGGTTGTCCAGTCAATCATCGGGGCAAGGCTGATGCGTTTATTGTTTTTAAAATCAATCATCAAAAATTCTTTGGTAATGTAAATGGTTATTTAAGAGGCTTAGCGATATTGATTCAGTAGATTATCAAAATTTTGGCTGGTGATTTGTCCGATTTCCTCACAGCTTTTGCCATAGACTTTTGCTAATGCCGCTGCCACATATGGCACGTAGGTCGGCTCATTATCACGCCCACGCTTTGGCACAGGCGCTAAATACGGGCTGTCCGTCTCGATTAGTATTCTATCCAATGGTAGCTTTGCTGCGACTTCACGAAGCTCGGCTGATTTATTAAAGCTTACAATCCCTGAGAATGAGATATACATACCCAAATCAAGCGCACGCTTGGCAAAGGCATAATCTTCGGTGAAGCAGTGAATGATGCCGTGCTCGCATTTCTCGGCAGTCAGTACGTCTAGCGTATCATGGTAAGCCGCACGAGTATGCACGATGATGGGTTTTTTGACGCTTTGGCTGGCATAGATGTGTGTGGCGAAGCTGTGTTTTTGGGCATCTTTTTTGTCGGCATCCCAATAATAATCAAGACCCGTCTCACCAAAGGCCCAGACCTTATCATGATCGAGTGCCAGCAGCTTCTCTACCGTCACGCCCGCCAATACAACAGCATCTTGGCAAGGATGCAGCCCCACACTCATTCCAATGTTAAGCTTATCATCTGATCTATCCACCCACGCCTTAATGTCATCAAACTCATCATAATGACACATGATCGCCATGGCTCGGCTTACATTAGCGTCCTTCATCGCGCCAAGCAGCCCTTCTGGATTGCGATCATGATTGTCTAATTTTAGATAAGTTAAATGGCAATGACTGTCGGTAAACATAATTTTCACATCAATATTAAAAACCGCTTATTATACCGCATTTTCTGGCGTTGTAGGTTCTTTATCATGGTCGGATTTTAGGCTGATTTCTTGGCTTGGTAAGGCATGCTCCACATCATACTGGGCCACTTCGTTCAGCACATCAACCAAAAGCTCACTTTGTTTCTTCCAGAATGCAGTCACATCAGCTGCATGCAAATAGCAGCGCATCTCAATGACGAACGCATCTTGGCGCAGCTCGCTTAATCTGACCAGTGTCCATTCATCATTGGTATAGACGTGATTTTCTAAGAATAGTTGTAAGTCATTGATCAGCCTACCGATTTCATCGGGATTAGCAGAGCGTTTTAGGTACAGATGATGATAAAAATAAAACATGTCTCTGGCGTCATAGTTCTCGATTTGCATGGCGCTAAATTCACCATTTGGCACAGTAACCACCGTTCTATTGAGCGTTCTGATACGGCTAGAGCGTATCCCGATGTCAATCACCGTCCCCTCCATCGTGCCAAACCGACAATAATCTCCCACACGAATCGGACGGTCAGCCACCACGACCACCGAACCGATAAGGTTCTCGATGGTTTTTTGGGCACCAAAGGCAAGTGCAAGACCACCTACCCCAAGTGCCGCGATACCCGTCGTCAAGTCAAATCCCAAATTACCAAAGATAATGATCACCGCCACGATGACCATGAGTGCTTTGGCGACTTTACGAAACAGATTTAGGATGGAGACTTGCTCTAGGCGTTTGTGCTTACGACTGTTATTCTCAGCGCGCACGAACACGGCGTCAATCACTCGAAGCACCAACCAAGCTGTCGCAAGCCATTCCACCACCTCAACACCTCTGGTCACCGCCGTGCGAAGCGTGACAGGCACCCCCATCTGCACCATCATCTCAGAGAATATCGATGCCAAGATAACCACAGACAATGGCAAAAGCGCTTTCGATGGTATGGCAAAAGCCTTACCGCGTATCTTAGGATATAAAAAAGCAAAGACACCCCATACAATCCATAGCCCAACCCAAATCACGGATAAGCCAACAGCAATCAAGATAACAAGCGATATCAGATCCGAAATTTCATGACCCATAATCTGCTTATCCGCCCAAAAATCTAGCCCTAACTCTTCTGCTAAGGTGGTGCGGTTTTCTTTTAGATTGGTGGGCAATTTATCCAGCGTATCTTTTGATATCTGCCAATAAACCACGCCATTAGCATCCGTCTTTCTAATAAGTAGCAGATCAATTTTTTCGATGTTGATCTCGATGGTGCCGACTTTCTCTAGGTCGCTTGGCAGCTTATCCGCCAAATCACCCTCGCTTTTGTCGCTGATTGACAGCACAGGCTGCAAGCGCCCGCCTTTATCCAAGGCGATTGTTAGGTTGTTAATGATGATTTCTGGGTCTTTTTGTTTTTTTAGAAAGTCCTCATCTAGGTATTTTTCTACCAAAGCCATGTCCTTATCCGATAAGGCCTTGACAAAATTCTGCATGGTGCTTCTGGGCGAATCTCGTCCGTAGCTGTCTACAGATGAGTCAGCAGTAACCTTTGGCTCAGTTTTGGTTAATGCACTGACAGCACTGGCATTATTTGGCAGACAACACAGCGCGACCAACATCAGCAACGCCGCCAAAGCCCAACGTCTTAACCAATCAACATAAGACAAATTCATTCCAAACACACTCGAGAAAGACAAATTTAATCGCCATGCTAACAACTTTTAAGGGCAAACACAAGCAATCTTCCATGGATAAATGAGTCACCCAAGCTTTCATCATTTAGCCCAAGCCAATCCCATCAACTTAGATTTGTCGTTAATAATTTCACATGGCTTTATCTTTAACCCAGCCCAAAATTTTGCTATAATAACAAGTTACCCAAGAGATGTTGCATCCGTTCATCGGTCAGGCTTGGCGTTCTTTAATTTTTAATTTAATAAGAACAAAACAACGACATCTGCGTTATTTTCTCATTTTTTCATAGATTTAAGGAGTGGACGCAGTGTCTACATTTACCGATTATAAAGTTGCTGATATTAGCCTTGCTGAGTTTGGTCGCAAAGAGATTAAACTTGCCGAAACCGAAATGCCTGCTCTTATGGGCATTCGCAAACGCTACGCCAGTGAGCAACCCCTAGCAGGGGCGAAGATTGTGGGCTGTATTCACATGACCATTCAAACGGCTGTCTTGATTGAAACGCTTGTGGCACTAGGAGCGGAGGTTCGTTGGACTTCTTGCAACATTTTTAGTACCCAAGACCACGCCGCTGCCGCCATTGCTGCCGCTGGCATCCCTGTCTTTGCATGGAAAGGCGAAACCGAAGAAGAATACGAATGGTGCTTGGAGCAACAAATCCACAAAGACGGCAAACTGTGGGACGCCAACCTTATTCTAGATGACGGTGGCGACTTGACCGCACTCATTCACAACAAATACCCGCAAATGCTAGATACCATTCACGGTATCTCAGAAGAAACCACAACAGGCGTACACCGTTTGATTGAAATGCTTGGCAAAGGCGAGCTAAAAGTCCCTGCAATCAATGTCAATGATGCCGTTACCAAATCCAAAAACGACAACAAATACGGCTGTCGCCACTCTTTGAATGACGCTATCAAGCGTGGTACAGATATGTTGTTATCTGGTCGCCGTGCGTTGGTTATCGGTTATGGCGATGTGGGCAAAGGCTCTGCTCAAAGCCTACGTCAAGAAGGTATGATTGTGCGTGTGAGCGAGATTGACCCCATTTGTGCCATGCAAGCGTGTATGGACGGCTATGAGCTGGTGTCGCCTTTTGTCAATGGTGAGCAAAATCAAGGGGTTAATACCGCACTTATGGCGGATACCGACCTTGTCGTTACCACCACAGGCAACTATCATGTGTGCAATAGCGAGATGTTAAAAGCTCTAAAATCCACCGCTGTGGTGTGCAATATCGGGCATTTTGATACCGAGATTGACACCGATTTTATGCGTAAAAACTGGAAATGGGTCGAAGTCAAGCCACAAGTTCATCAAGTTTATCGCTCAAATGATGAGTCAGATTATCTTATCGTCCTATCCGAAGGTCGCCTTGTAAACCTAGGCAACGCCACAGGTCATCCGTCTCGTATCATGGACGGCTCATTTGCCAACCAAGTGCTTGCCCAAATTCATCTGTATCAAGAAAAATTTGCCGATTTGCCAAGTGCTGACAAAGAAGGCAAAGTTTATGTTAAAGTCCTGCCCAAAAAACTGGACGAAGAAGTCGCCGCCGCCATGGTTGCAGGCTTTAATGGCGTGATGACTAAGCTTACGCCAGAACAAGCCAGCTACATCGGCGTGTCCGTAGATGGCCCATTCAAGCCAGACGAATACAAGTACTAATCTGTATCACAAAAGATGACAATGCCAGCCATTGTCATCTTTTTATCATCTATCGATAAATTTTTTTCGCTGAATTAATTTTATTTGGTTTTTGACAGTTTGTCTCACAAAGGGCTGTAAAGGCACAAAGGGATTTCATCATGGCAAGACAAAAACAAGCGCCGCGTTCTATATTGGCCTGTTATATCGCGATGAGCTATCTGGCAATCGTGGCGATATTAACGGTCATTGGCGTGCTGCCTTGGATGGTGGCTGCCATTCACGGCGTGACCAGCCTTGCCAGCTATGGCATGTACGCACTGGATAAACAAGCAGCCAAGAATAGAGAGCGCCGCATCGCTGAGTACAGCCTGCATCTTTGGTCGCTTCTTGGTGGCTGGGTTGGCGCGGCTTTTGCGCAGCATCAGCTTCGCCACAAGACCCAAAAAGAAGAATTTCAGCTTACTTTTTATCTTACCATCATCGCCAATATTGCAGCGATGGTTTATTTATTTTTGATTGAGCCGTATTAATGAATCGTTTTTTTGTGGATTGTGAACTGGTTGTCGGTGGTGTTCTCACCTTGCCTGATGATGTTGCGCATCATTGGGGTAAGGTGTTGCGCGCACGCGTTGGCGATAATGCTGTACTGTTTAATGGACGAGGCGGCGAATATGCCGCGACACTGACTCACATCGACAAAAAATCCGCCCAAGTTACCATTGACGACCACAATCCTAGTAACAAAGACGCGCCATTTAAATTGACTTTGGGTCAAGTAATGAGCCGCGGCGAGCGCATGGATTATGCTATCCAAAAAGCTATCGAGATGGGCGTTCATCAGATTCAGCTGCTGACCAGCGAACACTGCCAAGAGCACCTAAAATACGAACGCGACAAGAAAAAACTCACCCATTGGCAGGCTGTCGCCATTGCTGCTTGTGAGCAATGCGGTCTAAATATCGTCCCGCAGATTCTACCACCCATCGATGTGCGCGACTGGGTAGCAGAATGCACTTCGGCATTAAAACTCATCATGGCGGTCAGTAATGGGAACTACCTGCCAACTAATTTACCCCAAGACATCGCCCTACTAGTCGGACCTGAAGGCGGTCTTAGTCAAGATGAAATCAATCTTGCCATCAGTCACGGCTTTCACGCTTGGACTATCGGTGAGCGCGTTCTGCGTACTGAGACCACACCCGTGGTAGCATTATCCGCCCTGCAGACCATTTGGGCACTGTCTAGATAGTCACCCATGCGTAAAATCATCCACCTAGACATGGACGCATTCTTCGCCAGTGTCGAACAGCGTGACAATCCAGAATATCGCGGCAAACCTCTGGTGGTCGGTGGAGATCCTAATGGTCGTGGCGTGGTGGCAGCAGCCAGTTACGAGGTTCGAGCCTTTGGCGTGCGCTCGGCGATGAGCTGCTATGAAGCTCAAAAACGCTGCCCTCAAGCAATCTTCGTCCGCCCACGATTTGAGGTATATCGCGCTGTCAGCAGTCAAATCAAAACCATCATGCTAAAGCTTACTGACATGGTCGAACCCTTGTCACTCGATGAAGCCTATCTGGATGTCACGGGTAAGCGTCATTGCAACGGCTCGGCGACACTGATGGCGAATTGGCTACGCTCAGAGATTTATAAGCAGACAGGGCTTACTTCATCAGCCGGGGTGTCATTTAACAAGATGCTCGCCAAAATTGCCTCGGATATTAATAAACCCAATGGCATCGCCGTCATCACCCCTGACATGGCAGATGATTTTATCAGTGGGTTGCCTATTGAGCGTTTCCACGGCATTGGCAAGGCCAGCGCCAAAAGACTGCACGAGCTGAGCGTGTTTACAGGTCAAGACCTAAAAAACATGCCACTATACCAACTGGTGGAGATATTTGGAAATAAGCGCGGACAGTTCTATCATAACATCGCTCACGGACACGATGAGCGCGAAGTCAAATCAGAACGCGTGCGCAAGTCCATCGGCACAGAGATCACCTTTACCGAGAACTCTGTCAATGACGAATTCATCCTTGGTCGGATCCATGAGCAGAATCTAGAAGCTTGGCAGGATTTGCTCAAGCGCCAAATGCGCGCCCACACTGTTACCTTAAAATTAAAATACAGTGATTTTAGTCAGATCACGCGCAGTCACTCGGTGAAGTCACCCTTCAAGAGTCCTGATGCCGTTCTGCCTTGGCTTCACGAACTGTATCATCACACCCCAAAGCACCTGCCCGTGCGCTTGGTTGGTGTTACCTTCTCAAACCTTGAGAGTATTGATGGCGTTGAACAGCTTGATTTGTTTGAATAACATCAAGCCACGGCAAATCCATTAAAACGACCAATCCTCAATGCGCCACCCTCTCGCCTCAGCCTCTCGTCTTAGGATGCCATCAGGGGTGACGCACACCGCTTCATCAGCAAAATCAAGTAGCGGTAGGTCATTTTTTGAATCAGAATAGGCGATGGTCTTGTCAAAGACGATATCATCATCCTGACAACGCTTGATAAATTCACCTAGATGGTACAGCTTACCTTCCTTAAAATTAGGACGACCTACAACCTTACCTGTGTAGCGATTCTCCCTAATCTCAAGTGCTGTAGCCATCGTGTGCGCATCATCCACCCCGAATAGATTGGCGATCGGCTTTACCACAAAGTCATTGGTAGCGCTGATTACCACCACCGTATCACCTTGATTCTTATGGTAATTTATTTGCTCAACTGCCTTTGGACGCATGTTCGGGATAATCCAAGTGTCTAGATATTCTTGGCGATATGCTTGCAGTTCATCCATGCTTTGAGTTTTCAAAAAATCCGCCACGAATTCATTATATTCCACCGCATCAAGCGTGCCATTAATATAATCTTGGTAAAATTTATCATTAGCATCAGCATACACGCCGGCATCCACCAATCCACGCTCCACGATAAACTGCCCCCAACTGTGGTCGCTGTCCACATTCAGCATCGTCATATCCAAGTCAAATAGCGCCAAATTCGCCATAGTTCACCCTTATTTATACAAAAAAATCATCATAACAAAAAACGGCTCAAAGCTGAACCGTTTTTTGGAAGAATTGCACGAAGATTTGGATTAGTAATAGCCCAGCACTTTCCACCATACCAACCCCACAGCAATCCAGACTCCCAAATTAACCACACTCATCACAAAGCCAACTTTCCACCACTCACCCAGCGTCGCATAGCCTGAGCCGAAGATCACTGGCGCGGTGCCTGTGGCATAATGGGTCAATGTCATCATGAGGCTACTTGATGCCGCCAATATCAAGGCAAATAGCATCGGCGGCGCACCCAAGGCAATCCCAACAGTATAGAACGCGGCAAACATCGCCGTGATGTGCGCCGTGGTACTGGCAAAAAAGTAATGAGAATATAAATACACCAATGTCAAAATCGCCATGGCACCGATTGAGCCTACACCCATCTGCGCCACCATCGACTGAATCGCACCCGAGAACCAAGAAATCAGACCAAGCTTACTAAGATAAGTCGCCATCATAATTAACGCTGCGAACCACACGATGGTGTCCCAAGCAGATTTTTCTTTTAGGATGTCATCCCAGGTAAGCACACCTGTTAAAATCAGCGCACTTAATCCCAAGAAAGCCACAGCCGTCGCATCAAAGCTAAGCGCATCACCAAAGATCATCGCAGGAATATCCGCCCACAATAACAGCATGCCTGTGAATACCGCAAGCATGATTTTCTCATTTTTGGTGACTTTACCAAGCTTGGCAAGACGCTCTTTGGCGAAGGTCTTGGCATCGGGCGTCTCTGTCAGCTCTGGCTTGACCAAAACATACAGAACAATTGGCATCAGTAAGATACACGCCATACCCGGCAAGAACATTGCCACCGCCCAAGTCGTCCAAGACAACGAAATCTGCGCACCTGTCACATCAGCGATGAGATCCACCACAAGCGGGTTCGGCGCGGTCGCTGTGATGAACATCGCTGAAGTGATTGGGTTTGAGTGATAATTGACAAGCGCAAGGTACTTACCGATACGATTTTGGGTGCCGTCTTCTGCACGCGAGCCGAAGCTATCAGCGATCGAGCGCATGATCGGGTGGATAATCGCGCCACCACGCGCGGTATTGGACGGTGTAATCGGAGAGATGAGCAGCTCAGCCAGTGCCAATGAATAGCCAATGCCGATGGTTTTTTTGCCGAAAATGGCGATAAAATTATAAGCAATGCGCGACCCTAGACCCGTCTTAATCAGACCGCGAGAGATCATGATGGCGATACCAATCAGCCAAATCAGCGAACTTGATAGGCTTGATAGCGCGTCATTCATCGCCTGCTTCGGCGTATCAGCCGTCACCCCAGTGATCGCAACCAGCGTCATCGCGATGATGGCGATTGCACCGATGGGCAGTGCCTTACCGATGATCGCTGCAATCGTCCCGATGAATAATGCCAACAGATGCCACGCGTCAGGCGTTACACCTGCCGGCACAGGAATCACAAACCAAATAATGAGTGTACAAAGCACCGCGATCAGTGCAGGAATGGGCTTAAATGGCATAATCACTCTCTTAGCATTTTTTGCATTAATTATTATATTATTATGGCTCTATATGACAGCAATGAGTGGCATTTTATAAAAATATGGATAATACTTCATCACACGCTGCATATCCTTAAAAATTCAAGGATTTCACTGTTTTTAAAAACCATCAAACAAAAAACCCAAAAACTCATCAACCCGCCCTTCCTAAGAAATGCGTACTGATTCGCTTTTGGGCTTATCAATTGGTTTTATTATAGCAAATAAATCACAAGCTAGAACGATTATTGAGCAGTTTTTTATCAAAGATTTATGATATAACCACGGAAAATCACCATGAATAAGGTAAAAATTCCATGAAATAAAAATAAAGCCACCTATGATAGATGGCTTTATTGGGTAATGATTAGCGATTGCTAATTAGAAATTACCGCGAAGCTGTGATAGAATCTGATCGATCTCAGCGTTTGCCTCACTCTCATCAGCCTCGACACTACCATGTGGCGTAAGGTCGTTCACAACCTGTGGCAGCAATTCTGCAATACCTTGACGCACTTCCAATTCGCTTGCACCAGTCTTTTGGGCGACTTCGTTAATCTCTTGGCTGCCGAATAAACGAGCCACATCGCCGGCATCGATACCATCATTGTCCACATCGATGCTCGTCCAAGACTGAGCTTTGTTGCCCAAACCGTTGCCTTGGAATTTTGCAAGAACGCCAGACAGACCGCCATTTTTTTGGATGTAGGCAAGCACGACGGGCAATAAAGCCAGTAGCAGTGTTGATTTGTTAAAGTCACCTTGACGGCTTTGGGCTTGTGATTGACTGCCTAGAACGCCGCCTAGGATGTCACCCAGATCGGTCGGGCTGGCTTGACGGCTTTGTGCGCCACCACCTAATAGACCGCCCAGTAGTCCGCCAAGCCCAGCTTGTGAACCGCCTTGACCGCCTAGAACTTGACCCAGAACACCACCCAAGCCTGCATTAGAATTTTGGTTGCCAGCCAGTCCGCCTAATAGACCACCTAGACCGCCCTGCTGCTGTGATCTTTGGTCGCCTTGTACGGCATTTTGAACGACTTGGGTTACGATAGATTGAAGTAAGCTCATGGATTATCCTTAGTGATTAAATCTTGATGAAATTATTGTAATGTGAAGCGGTAAGCATATTAACCTACCACGAAAATCACCATCATCTTATCAAAATCAAATCATAAAAGTGTGGTTATTGTGTAATTTTTTATGCGCTTATTATTAATTCATCATCAGCTTGGATGATAGGGTGCAAAGACCCAATAGCTTGCGATAATCGGCATCCGCCACATCACGCCGATGAACCATCACCTCAAAATATCGCTTTCTAGGCTCGATCACATAGAATCTCAATGCCACCGCCTCATTCATACCGATCGCCCGCTGGCTGGATAATAGATAAGCCTGCCATAGCTGCCGCCTTGTATCTCGTCCGATACCTCGACTAACACTAAGCTGCCACAGACCATCTGTATGCGTACAGCCCATCCACACGGTCTTAGTGCGCCCCACATACATCCACGAGAGCACACCGATGATAGCGAGCAGCAGCACGCATTGCCACACCAATATCGCCTGCCAAGAGATGAGCATCACCACAATCACAAATGCCGCCCAAGGGACAAACCTTAGGCGGCTTTGATGGATTGCGATGTCTAAGTTTAGAATGTTTTTGGAGAAATTGGGCGTTTTAGTTGGCATATTTTAGCTGTTTAATGCGCTCAATCAGACGCGCCACACCCTCATCATCAGAACATTCTTGACCCAAGAAAAATAACAACAAATCAGGATCTTCATGCTCCAATAAACGCACAAATGCCGCCTGTTCATCGTCGGGCGCACTTAGATAATGCTCTTTAACATAAGGGTCGATATAATAATCAAGCTCTTTAAGACCGCGGCGCGCCTGATAGATGATACGGCGCTGCTCTAATGTCGGTTCGATATGGTCACTCATGATCACTCCGTTAGCCATAATACAAGTCGATAAATTTGGCATAAGTATATCAAATTTATCCCGTCATGCGCAGGTCATTTTTACTTTTAATTTGCTTTGGACTAATGGTTACGCAATAAAAACGACTTGCCATGATCATCATAGCAAGTCGCTCTATGATGAATGCATATTACATCACAGCAGACAGCACCACAAAGAACAGCGCGCTGATACATGCCGCCGCTGGCAATGTGACGACCCAAGCAAGTCCGATCGGCTTCATGAGCTTCCAATTGGTGTTCTTATTGACGATACCGATGCCCAATACCGCACCCACCAAGATGTGCGTACTAGATACAGGAATACCCAAGCTAGATGCACCCATCACGACCGCCGCCGCCGCAAGCTCTGCAGCAAACCCTGATGCAGGATGCATCTCGGTTAGGTTCGTGCCGACAGTCTGGATAACCTCTTTACCGATGAACCACAGACCTACGATAAGTGACACACCAAAGGTCAGTATGACAGGCGCAGGCACCGATGCCTTGGCTGCGATGGCGTTTTCTTTGATAACGTCTAGAATGGCAACAAAAGGACCGACCGCGTTCGCGATGTCGTTCGAACCATGCGAGAAAGCAAAAGCACACGCGGTGAATACCTGCATCCAGCTGAACATGATGAATGTTGCTTTGCCTAGATCTTCTTTATGCTTGCCGCGAATGGTCTTGGTATAGATGAAGGCAGTCAGCCACACCATCGCACCAATCATACCCATCACAAGGCTTGCGTGCAGAGTTGATAGGTTTAGACCTGTGTTCTTTAGACCCTTGAATACTACCATCGCTGTCATGATGACCGCACCAAGCGCTGCGATTAATGGCACCCAAGTTTTTAAGGCTTTAAGGGTATCTAGGTTACTGCGCTCGTTCTCGATGTCATGCAATGAGCGATAGTATTCCGTCTCAAGCTCGTCACGCTGACATTCACCTTCGTTGAAGGCTTCTTGGTCACGTAGCAGCGCGGTGGTGTAAGGCAGTTTTTCATCATCGTTTAATGCTTCAAATCGCTCTTTTTGTTCGCGTTCTAGGGTTTTTTTGCGAGCCTTTAGAGACTTGACACGTACTTCTACTTTGTCATTATATGCCAAGATATTGCGCTTGATAAGACCGTATAGGATATAAGAAAGCAGACCGCCCAGTAGTGGCGATACCACCCAAGAAATGGCAATCTCGCCGATTTTTGACCATTTTACGGTCGAGAACGCAAGCTCTGTACCACCCATACTAATGCCAAGCACGATGGATGAACCAACGATACCGCCAATGATGGCGTGTGTGGCCGATACTGGCAAGCCTTTTTTGGTGGCAAAAAGCAACCAAAAAGCCGCCGCCGCAAGCGCCGATAGCATCAGATAGATGAACTGATTTGGCGATACGCCCAACTTACTGATGTCCACGATACCACTTCGGATGGTATCAGTCACCGCAGCACCAGCCAGTACCGCACCCGACACCTCAAAAATAGCCGCCACCGCAAGTGCTTGGGTGACGGTCAATGTACCTGCACCGACAGACGTACCGAACGAGTTCGCCACGTCATTACCGCCGATGTTAAACGCCATGAAAATACCAAAAAAACTTGCTACCATGAATAGCAGCACTTGTTGATGCAAGGTATACTCCAATCCCCACATCACAAAATAAACGCACATCCCCGCAAGCAATACCGCAAAGAAAATATTGGCCCACATGGGTGTGCTTTGTTTCGCTGAATTTACCATAAATCCGCCAAGACGATTTGATTGTTAGTTTAAAACTGCCTGAAAAACACGAATGCGACATTGTAAGAATCAAATATGACAGTTTTATGACAATTTTAACATATCAGCGCCAATTTGGCTAAATTTTGTCATATTTTTATCATTTTGTGTTTTTTCGCCCAGAACAGCACTGTGATTGAATTTTAAAATACCACCCCAACATAGCCTTAAACTAATAAATGCTTTATCGGTGAGTACATGTCGCACATTCAATCTTTGGTCGATAACCTAAATGGCTATCAAGCCCTGCCACATCACAGCGATGCCAATCTTAAACACATTCTAAATGAAGTTCAGGCATGGCAAAAATCACGCATTCATCGCACCAACAAGTCGCTGTTTGATGACAGCAAAACCGCGCCACTTGCTCACTACCTGATCGATCGCATTTATAGCGATAAGGATTTTGACATACTTGCTAAGCAGCTTCTCACCGCAGGCAATAACGCCCTAAATGGCTCAGGTCGCCTAGAAAAGCTCACCCCGCAAAACACGCTCGCCACAGGCATCCTAGGTGTCAAGGCGGCGGTTCTGGCGGTGGAGCTTGATCTTGTACTTGCCAAAGCCATCCAACGAAACGACACATATTTACAATCATTCCATCAAGATGGTATCACCGATAAGCTGATGGTTGAAGTCTATCAAGCCGTTAACGCAAAAGACGCACGCATCGCACAGATTCACGCCATCAAAGAGGTGTGCGAGCTATCATACAAGCAATTTAATTCATTTTTATTACAAAAAGCGTTTTCTTTGGCGAAATCCACCGCCTATCATCACGGCTATCAGCCTTTGTATGACTTCATACATGATGGACTGATAGCCATCAAAAGCATCAAAAAGATTGATGATTTTACCGTGCCATTTACCCAAAACGAACTGGCCACGATTGAACGCATTCATCAGGATGGCAAGGTTTATTAACCTGCGTGTAAAATCATCCATCTAAAATGGCAATTTATGGTATGAAAAAATCCCTATTTATAGTATTATGATAGGGATTTTTTAGTCATATTTATTCATAAAAATTGGAAAAAGCCATGAGCCAAGATAACAAGTCAAACGAATTTACCAATCCTAATATTTTGCCTACTGGCACGCCACAAGGACAGTCAGCAATGCAAAGCCCTGCCAATGCGGACAATCCGACGCAGCGCGCTTATTCTGAGAACGTGGGCGAGACGACGCATTTTGGTTATCAGACCGTGGATGCCCGAGAAAAACAAAGTAAAGTCGCCGAGGTCTTCACCTCTGTCGCCTCAAAATACGACATCATGAATGACCTCATGAGCTTTGGTATTCACAGACTATGGAAGCGTTATGCCATCAGCCTAACTGGCGTGCGTTCAGGTCAGCGTGTGCTGGACATCGCGGGCGGTACAGGCGATCTTGCCAAAGTGTTTAGCCGTGAAGTGGGTCGCTCAGGTCGCGTGGTGCTGTCTGACATCAACGAAGCGATGCTTGAGGTCGGTCGTACTCGCCTGATTAATGCAGGTTGCAATAACGTTGATTTCGTTTTGGCGAATGCTGAGACGCTTGAACCGTTCGAGGATAATTCATTTGATCTGGTGACCATCAGCTTCGGTCTGCGCAACGTTACCGACAAACAAAAAGCCCTTGAAGCGATGCACCGCGTCCTAAAACCAGGTGGGCGACTGCTTGTGCTAGAATTTAGCAAGCCTGTCTTTGAGCCACTGTCCAAGGCCTATGACTTATATTCATTCACCGCCCTGCCTGTGATGGGTAAGATCGTCGCCGGTGACGCTGAAAGCTATCAATATCTGGCAGAGTCCATCCGCATGCACCCCGACCAAGCCACCCTAAAAGGCATGATGGAAAAAGCAGGATTCGTAAACTGCGATTACCACAACCTAACTGGCGGCATCGTGGCGGTGCATCGTGGATTCAAGGCGCGCTGATGATTAGTGTGCTCGCTCTTGGGCTTGTTGAGCGTATCATCAATGGTGCGCTTAGCACGGATCCCATCGCCATTTCACATCTTAATGGTCTGTCTGGTAAGACGTTCCGCGTGATCATCGCCAATCCATCGCTGTCTGTTGATGTGCTGTTTTGTGATGATCATGTGAGGTTCGAGCCTGTCAGTCAAAGCCTCTTTGAACCCCAAGGCGGCATTAGCATAGTGCCTGACTGCACGCTACGCGCTGCCAGCCCAAGAGAGCTGCTGACACTCATGCAAAACCCATCGGGCAACCTTCCCATTAAGGGCGATCATAAAGTCCTCATGCAAATCAAAGCCCTAAGCGATGATTTTAGCCCTGATGCGTTCGCTCAATTAGAGAACCTAATCGGTAAAAGCGGTGCAAGCTATGCCTACATGCTCACCCAAGAGATATCCCCGATTGTCTCGCCCGTGATTGACTCCCTAAAATCCATCATCACAGGCGCCATCACCCCAGCTCAGGACAGTACGCTAGATGATGCCATCAGCCAAAAAAAGCAAGAACTGCTGCGCCTACAAAGTGACATCGAACGCGAACAAGCTCGCCTAACCGCCCTACAAAACCAACCATAACCATGCTCATCTCTCATCGTAAACGCCTACTTTCGCTATATCGCATCGCTGCCAAACATCGCCTAGACACACATCTGCCCGTCGATGACATGCCAGAGCTTGCACCATTGGCACGTCTGATTCGCCTGCATCCTGCAAGCCTGGGCAAATCGCATCACCCCATGGGCGTCAAGCTCGCCTTTGAAGAGATGGGCACACTGTTCTTAAAATTAGGTCAGCTACTCTCCACACGATCCGACCTACTGCCGCCGAACATCATCGCGCAGTTATCGCTATTACAGGATAAGGTCGCACCCTTCGATGTGGACACTCTAAAATCCGAAATCCAAAACCCCAAGACAGGGCTAGGCAAGCCTGTCGATGAGCTGTTCGCTCGGTTCGATGATAAGCCTCTCGCCGCCGCCAGTATCGCGCAGGTACACACCGCCAGTCTTCACGACGGTCGTGAAGTGGTCGTGAAGGTCGTCCGCCCTGACATCAAGCCTGTCATCATTCAAGACTTCGAGCTGCTGCGCGAAATGGCAAATTGGCTGTCCGCTCGATTAGAGTCTGCGCGCGCCGTGCATATCGTCAGCGTGGTAGAAGACTACCGGCAGATCATGCTAAATGAGCTGGATCTCACCCTAGAATCCACCAACGCCACTCGCATGTGTAACAACTTCACAGGCTCATCGCTAATCTATGTACCAGAAGTGTACATGGCGAATAAGTCGGTCATGGTCTCGGAGCGAATTTTTGGCGTGCCGATCTCTCAGACGGATAAATTCGATGCCTTAGGCTATGATCGCTCGCTACTTGCCAAGAATGGCTTGACGATATTCTTCACACAGGTGTTTCGCGATAACTTCTTCCACGCTGACATGCACCCTGGCAATATCTTCGTCGAAACCCTGCCCAATGGTGAAGCTGTCGCCAATCCGCGCTACCTAGGGCTAGACTGCGCGATCATGGGCGAGCTGTCACGCGATGATCAGCTGGTCGTCGCGCGGATGCTACTGTCGGTCATGAATGGCAACTATACCGCGCTTGTGGACATCATCTCTCAAGCAGGCTGGATACCACCATCTGCTGACAAGCACGCACTTATCCGTGATATGGCACGCACGGTCAGCCCCATGGTGTCCAAACCCATGAGCGAGCTTGACTTTGCTGGCATTTTATTTGAGATATTAAACATCGCGCGCCGTCATCAGATGAGTATACCGCCGCAGCTGATGCTACTGCTTAAGACCTTGGTTCACGTCGAAGGACTTGGGCGCGAGCTATATCCTGCGCTAGACATCTGGTCTCTGGCCAAGCCAATTTTAACCTCTTGGGTAAAAGACCAACTAGACCCGGTCAAAAATCTAAACGACATCAAAGAAAAAAGCCCCGAGTTACTACTCTCCGCCACCGAACTGCCTAAGCTCATCACGCAAGGCGTGCAGTCCATGGCGACGCTGGGCGCAAGACAAGACAAAGAACTGCGCGAGATCCAAGCACTACGCGCTGATTTCTTGAATCAAAAACGCCATGACTGGATTGCCTTGGGTGGATTTTTAGGATTTATCGCGATTGGTCTGACCGTGCCGATTTGGTGGGTGGGCGTAATATTTCATGTATTGGCGCTAGGCTTTGTGGTGTGGCGAGTGTTGGTTTAGGTTGGTTATTATTTTAATTTACAACATTCATATAAAACTAACAAAAAAGACAGCTCAATTTTTTAACAAGAAATCGAGCATAGATATCTAAACTAGGAATGCCAAGGATTTTAAACTTTAAGTAATCAATCCCAACCAGGCTTTCGTTTATCATGAAAGTCACTCATACACATACTGAGCGATATTGTTCTTAGCAAATTATTACTTTCAACAAAGTCAGTACGCTCCTGCTCTGTCATTGATTCTGATTCTGTTACAATCTTTCTAACTGTCTCAATATCCATTTGTTCCATAATATATATATTCGAACAGTCGCACAGCCATTCGGCTGTCATGTTGTTAGGCAAGTGCTCTTTTTGAATATTAGCCAAGCAATTATCTTTCATCTCTACGGCTATCATTTCCTTTATTTCCGCATCAGAAACCGATCGAAATTTATGCCTTAATTCAACATCGGATGCGGCTTGGTTGTCACCTACACTACCACACGCAGACAAAAATAAAGACAGGCACACAAAGATTAACGGCTTTCTCATAAAATAAACCTAACAGATTGCAAGATTATCATCAATATCCCCCATAACATTGGGATATGCCAAAGTTTAGAGCTGAATACAACTCTTTATTCAATCTATCTTGTTCATAATAATCTAGGTAGGTTGTTGGTGCAACTAGTGTTCTAAGGTCATCAATCTTTATGTAGGATGCGGTAGCATTCAAAATACAATCACACAAATCTTTTGAATTTTTTTCCAAACCCTCCAGTCCCAAGACAAAACCCCTTTGGCAGTCACGAATATTGCGCTTGATAAATAATTCGCGCACCTCGTCATCTGAAACAGCATTTTGAAATATACTATTTCTATCATGTTTACTGCAAGATGCCAATAAAAATAAGGCAATAAAAATCAAAACCAACCTTTTCATGATTTCAACTAAATAAGTACATTAGACCGCGAATCATACCTATCGGAAAAATAATAATATCAATTGCCGCCCACATAAATTTATCACTAGAAAAATCAACAATGGCTGAATAAATAGGAAGAATTATTGATGCTGCTGTGAAAACCAAAGCAAAAATACCACCAAATGCATTACGAGAATCGCTCATAAAATCTCCAATAATCTATAGATGAGTAATTATTTTATATTTTAAACTTTTATTGCTCTTCTTTCAAGTGTGAATTTGAACAAAAATAGATTATT
>NZ_JAAELD010000125.1 GCF_024227015.1 Moraxella sp. | reverse complement strand
GAACAAATGGCCGACAAAATGCGTGGCTTTGTCGCACAAATGAAAGCCAAATAAGATGCTGGCTTGTAGGTGAAACGAATGATATCCCTGCGTCTCGTTTAACCGGCAAAATATTGACAATACAATGCATGACAGTTTTGGCTACGAAAAGGTAACCCCTGAGGAACGCAAGCGACGCATTTCACACGTCTTTGCTTCCGTGGCTGCCCGCTATGATTTGATGAATGATCTGATGAGTTTTGGTATTCACAGATTGTGGAAACGCACCATGGTGAAATCAATCTGCCTTGCGCATGACGCGGTGGCGATAGATCTGGCCGGGGGAACCGGTGATGTGGCGCGTGCTATCTATAACAGCACCAATAATGCCCCCATTGTGGTGGATGCAAGCCACGAGATGATGGCCGTTGGCAAGAAGCGGGACAATATGCCGCTTGAATGGGTGGTCGCAGAAGGTGAAATGTTACCTTTTGCCGACAACAGTATCGATCTTGTCACCCTGTCTTTCGGTCTTCGCAATATGACTGATATTGATGTCGCGTTAAAAGAAATTGAGCGATGCCTTAAGCCAGGGGGACAGTTTATCTGTCTTGAATTTTCCAAACCGCATTTCTGGCTCAAGCCAGGTTATGATTTTTATTCATGGGCGGTTATTCCAAGACTTGGTGCCTTTGTGTCGGG
>NZ_JAAELD010000124.1 GCF_024227015.1 Moraxella sp. | reverse complement strand
GTAAATATCTACAACCCATTAGCGAGCATTATTTGGCTAACTGATGATTTGCTCCATCTCCTTATCATTGGTGAAACAGAGTAGTGATTAGAATGAAGTCCGTTTATGATTGGCAAATTCCTTCAAATAATCAACCAATCAAGATTATCAAAGGCATAAAAAACGACATCATTAAGATGTCGTTTTTGTTTTGAAGCTTTGGTTTAGAAACGATTGTCATCGTTGCGGAAAGTTTCTTGTGTATCTTTTGGTAGCAAGACTTTGTTGTCAGCTTCGTGTTCAGCTTTGTCTTGAATACGCTTAAGTAGGCGAGCAGCTGCATCACGACCACCTAGACCGAATGCCAGAGCGAATGCTACCGCAACCGCACCAAGCGTCAAGCCGAATGCAAGGTTCACGATGCTGTCAGCGATACCCATTGCTTTTAGACCCATCGCAAGAACCAAGCCCATGATTAGGACGCGTACGATGTTGGCTAGGAATTTTGAACCTTGTTCAGAACGCTCAACCACACCTGCGATGATGCCCGCAAGCCAAAAACCGATGGTTAGGATAACAGCACCTAGGATGATTTGGCTGCCGAAGGCGATGAACATGGCGATGATGCCGCTGATCGCTTCAAAGCCCAACAAGTCAGCCGCCGCAATGCCTGCAAACAACATGGCAAAGAACAAAATCGCACAGCCAACCAGGTCAGATACTTTCTTCTCGCCTAGGGCGCTCTGTAGACCAAGCTTGGCAGGCAGGGTGTCGATTTGGGTATTGGCTAAGATGTTCTTAACAATGCCAGCCAGCATGCGCACGACATAATAGGTAACAACCAAAATTGCAGCGGCGGTAAAGACATTCGGTAGAGACTCTAGCACCTTGTTTAGCATATTGGTGGCAGGGCGAGAGATCGCCTCAACCTTCAATGCATCTAGCGCAGCGATGGTGAATGGAATGATCACCAGCATGAACGACAAAGAGCCTGCGATGGTCGGTAGGCTGTTCTTTTCGTTGATGCCTGCTTTGGTGGCTAGGGCTTGAATGTTAAAACCTGCAACCAAATTGGTTACGATGCCACGCACCGCTCGAGCAGCGACAAAGCCGATAAAGAATACGAACGCTGCCAATAGTGCATTTGGAATGAAACTAAATGTCTTGTCGATCATGTTCGTCAATGGCATGAATAGACCATTTAAGCCTAAGCGGCCCAGCACCATGGTTAATACCAGCAGAAGAATGAACCAATATACGATGTCTGCGATCGTACCACTCATTGGCTTGACACCTGCGTTGGTTGACAGTTTTTGGTCTAGGCGAGTTTTGGCCAATGCTTTTGCGACCAAATCTCTAAAAATAGAAGCAAATAGCCAGCCGATAAGACCGATAAGAATGGCTGCGATGATTGAGGCAACAGGTCCTTGTAGGCCTTGATTAAATAAAATAAATTTTGATTGGTAGTCCACGGAACACTCCAATTGATTAAACTTGTGATTAAACTTGCTAAAAATTCAAGACAGATTGTAACACTAAAAACCGCCCTATGTCGGGAGCGGTTGACTTTTTAGTACAATATTAACAAATTATATACAGTGAGCCATGAATTATTCTTAGAATTCATGGCACAGCGCCTTAATTTTTGGTATCATGTTGCGTCATTAAACATCGATAAATATCGATCCTATTTTTAATCTTCTAATTGAGAGTATTATGAAAAAGCACACTCTACTTGCTGCAAGCATGATGGCAATCCTAGCATTGGCTGGCTGCAACAAAAAAGCCGAGACAGCTGATGCCGCAGACGCCAAAAATGCTGAGAAATCGACCGTGGTGACTGACAGCAGCACCGAAATCCAAAAAATCAGCTACATCATCGGCTATGAGCAAGGCATGAACCTAAAAACCATGACCGAACAAACTGGCGAAGAGTTGGATTTGGAAGTTTTCAATAAAGCAATCGCCGATGCCTTCAATGGCAAAGAAAGTGCACTGACTGATGAGCAGGTCCAAGCCGTTGGCAAAGCATACGAAGAGCGTAAAGTCAAAGAAGCCGCTGATAAAGCCACCAAAAACAAAGCTGAAGGTGATAAGTTCCTAGCTGAGAACAAGACCAAAGAAGGCGTAAAAACCACCGCATCAGGTCTGCAGTACAAGGTCATCACCGAAGGTACTGGCAAATCACCAAAAGCAACCGACACCGTTATCGTTCATTATGAAGGTAAGCTAATCAATGGCAAGGTGTTTGACTCATCTTATGAGCGTGGTATGCCAGCACAGTTCGCGGTGAATGAAGTCATCAAAGGTTGGACCGAAGGTCTGCAGTTGATGAAAGAAGGCGGTAAATACGAATTCTATATCCCGTCAGAGCTTGCCTATGGTGAAGCGGGCAACCCAATGATTGAGCCGAACAGCGTGCTAACCTTCACGGTTGAGCTATTAAGCGAAGAGCAGGCCAAAGCCGCGCTAGAGCAAGCTCAAAAACAAATGGCAGAAGCTGTGGCGAAGACCGAAGCTGCGGGCAACACTCAAGCCCAGCCTGCTAGCCAGAGCAAATAATTAAATAACCCAAAATAAAAAAGCCCTTAATGATAAGGGCTTTTTTATTTGCTTAAAATAATCTATCATGAGCGCTTTAATACTGCCATGGCAATGGTTGCAATTAGTGCAGGGATACCAATGGCTAGGAAGTTATACGCGTGCGGTAGGCTCATCGCTAACAAGAAGCCTGTGATGATCGGGCCTACGATCGCGCCAATGCGACTCACCGCAGAAGCACAGCCGATGCCTGTGGTACGAATGTGCAGCGGGTAGAACTGCGCAAGATAGCTGTACAGCAGGATCGAGGTGCCAATCGTCGTCGCGCCAGCCACTGCCACCAATGAATATAGAATGATCGGTGGTGAGTTAATGGCAAGTGCCGAGATGGATACCGCCGCCAAAGCACACATGGTAACGATGACAGGCTTTAGATGGAATCTATCTGCCAAATAACCACCTGCGATCGCACCAACCATCGCACCGATGTTCAAGGCGAACAGGAACATGATACTGCCTTTTAGTGAGTAACCTGCTGACAACATGAGCTTAGGCAGCCAGCTAGATAGCGTATAAGTCATCAATAGGCACATAAAGAACGCTGTCCAGAACATCAGTGTGCCAAAGGCGCGCCCTTCGGTAAATAGTGCCTTGAATGAAGAGTCCTGAGGCTTGCCTGTCGCAGTCGGTGCAGCTTCATTAAGTACAAGCTTGGTGTTGTCTGTGATGTGAAGCGATGGATCGTCTTTTGGATGATGTGACGACCTAGGCCTTGCTTGTTATCCTTGACCAGATATGTCAAAGACTCAGGCAGGTAGCGCCAGATGATTGGGAAGCCCATCACCGGAACACCTGCTAGGTAGAACATGATTTCCCAGCCGTAGTCCTTGACCAAGAATGAGCCCAGCAGTGCTGAGATGATACCGCCAACTGCGTAACCACTGAACATGATGGAGACCATCGTGGCGCGTGATTTTTTTGGGGCGTATTCAGAGGTTAGGGCGACCAAGTTCGGCATTACGCCGCCAATACCAAGACCTGCCAAGAATCTTAAAATGGCAAATTCTGTCGGTGATGGCGCAAAGGCGCCCAAGAAGGTAAATCCACTAAAGAACGCAGTACAGACCATGATGATCTTTTTGCGTCCAAATTTATCAGCCAATGTACCAAAAATCATTGCGCCGAACATCATGCCGACCAAAGCCGAACTTGCCAGCATGCCAGCCTCGACAGGGGTTAATGACCACTGCTCCATGAGTAGCGGCAGTGCCACACCATAGATAACAAGATCATAGCCGTCAAAGATGATAATGAGCAAGCACCAGAACAGTACTTGCCAATGAAAGGGTTTAAAGGTGGCGTTATCAATGACGTCGTTTACATTAACGACTTGCTCGGTCGGTGCGCCGCCTGCGACACCTGCCGTATGGGTGTGTTGATTCATACACGCTCTCCTTGATCCTTGTGTATCTGTAAAATCCCAATGGCGACTTATCCCAGTGCGTCGCCATGTCATTACAATATGATGACATGTTTGTTATTGTATTTTGTTTATAATGACTTGTAAACCATTTTTTGAACTATTATTCAATTTAATACAAGAAATTTAACAAAAAACGCCCGAATTGGGCGTGCATGTGCAGATTGATTTAGATACTTTTGACAAATATCTTGGAGTTGCGCCCATTGTCATAGCGTGCTTGGCGAGAGGTGGGCAGGGACGATACAGCAGTCTCAATAAAACCATGCTCAATAAACCAATGACTGGTGTGCGTGGTGAGCGCGAATAATCGTGTAAACCCTTCTGATCTGGCGCGTGATTCAATGAACTCTAGCAATTCATCGCCGCGACTGCCACCGCGATAGTCAGGATGGATGGCAATGCTAGCAACCTCAGCGCAATGCTCATCAAGTGGGTATAGAGCTGCACAGCCGACCACCATGCCATCACGCTCGATGACGGTATAGTGTTCGATGTCTGCTTCTAGGCGATACTGCGGGCGCTGAATGAGAATGCCCGCTTCTTCTAATGGTCTTAAAAGCACCAATAGCCCCACCACATCCCCAAGGTGCGCCTGACGAATCTGATCGTATGGCGCGCGTGCGATCATGGTGCCAAGGCCATCTCGGGTGAACAGCTCTTCGATGAGCGCGCCATCTTTGGCGAAGGGTAGAATCTGCGTGCGATCGACCACGTCGCTCACGCGAATCGCGCAGCCTAAGAATCGGCGAATCTCATCGCTGAGGCTGTTATCGTCTAGCAGCGCATGGGCTTGTTTGGTGGTGATCTCTCGGACGAGTGCGCCTTGATTATATAAAGGCTCTTCGCCCAATAAAATCAGCTTATCAGCTTGCAAAGCAATGGACGCGTGCTCTGCGACATCTTCAGCAGACAGACTAAAGACCTCGCCTGTCGCCGAAAAGCCAATCGGACTTAGAATGACGATGTGGTTATGGGTTAGATTGTGATGAATCGCATCCACATCCACGCCGCGCACCTCACCTGTCATCTGATGATCCACGCCATGGCGCACACCAAAGGGGCGCGCGGTGATGAAATTACCAGACACCGCATCGATGCGCGAACCGAACATTGGTGAATTGGCAAGTCCCATCGATAGCCGCGCCTCAAGCTGTAGGCGAATCGCACCGACGGCCGATAGGATGTGTGGCATCGCTTCGGAGGGGGTGATGCGAACGCCGTTCTGGGCGATGCTAGGTAGATTGGCGTTGTGCAGCGCTGTCTCGATCTGCGGCTTGGCGCCATGCACTAGAACGAGGCGAATGCCAAGACTGTGCAAAAGTGCAAAGTCATGAATCAGACGATCAAATTCCTCATGCGCAACTGCCTCACCACCGAACATGACCACGAAAGTCTTGCCGCGGTGGGTGTTAATATAAGGAGCAGAATGGCGAAACCATTGTATGGGATTTTGGGCGGTGTGCGTCATGGCAATATCATCATAAAAACATGCCTATGATAGTCAGCTTTTTGGTGAATGCCAAGTGTTTTTTGTTAAAGCGGGGAAATTTTGTCATTTTTGGCATAGGGATATTCCTTGACCTGATGGGGAAATTTTAGTACAGTAAAGTTGTCAGCCACTATTAACAAGGAGTTGCCATGCCGACCACGACCGTCACACGCACTTATCGCATTCGCCGCGAGGATACTCAGGCGCTCATGATTGATGTGCAAGATAAATTCGTGCCGCATATTTTTGACATGGATAAAATCACCAAAAAAGCACGCATCTTGATAGAAGGCTTGGTGCATCTTGGTGTGCCTTTGACCATCAATGAGCAATACCCCAAAGGGCTTGGACATACGATTGGTGAGTTAAAGGCGGTGTCTGGTGATGCACCCGTGTTTGAAAAATCAGCGTTTAGTTCGGTAGATGATGAACACACGTGGCGACATCTTGCCATGCAGAACCGTCATCACGTGCTGTTATTTGGTATTGAGACGCATGTCTGTGTGCAGCAGACTGCGCTGGATCTGCTTGATAATGGCATGCAGCCTGTCATCATCAGTGATGCGACCAGTTCTCGCGACCCATATGACCGCAAAATCGCCATCCGCAGAATGCGACGTGCAGGCGCAGTGGTGACGACCACAGAGGCGATATTGTTCGAGCTGCTACGCTCCAGCCAAGACCCGAATTTCAAGGCGATCAGTAACTTGGTAAAATAATCAGTGCTAAGCTCGTATCAGTAGGATAATTAAAAAACGCAAACCCGATTGGATTTGCGTTTTTTGTTTTATTGCTTGGTGGCGGACTGCAGCTTTTGGTGTTCAGCCAGTGCTTGCTTAATTTGGGGGATTTTGGCGATGGTGGTATCATAGCCTGCTTGGATGATTTCTTCTTTGGCACTGCCATCGAATACGGCATATTTGGACAAGTCAGGCGCGATGATTACATCTGATGCCTTGATGTCAGCAGGCTTGGCGTGACGTTGGTTTTGCATGAAGGTGGTGTTGGCGGCTTGCATGATGTCGTCTTTGGATTTGGGTAGGCTGGTTGGGAAGCCTTTGGGTAGTGGAATCTGTGTGTTATTAGGAATCATGCCAAGCAGCTTCTCCACATCGATGCTGATGGGTAGATCTTTGGTGCTTTGTTTGATGATGTCGCTATTAATGGGGAATTCGATGACTTCATCGCCCCATACCGCCTTGATGCCTTTGTCGGTGCGGCTGATGCCTGCGGCGGCTTGGCTGTTTGCGGACTTGGCAGCTGGTTGGGTGTTAGAAGCTGACATCACATCTACCGCGATGACGAATTGAGCGCCCATGGATTTGGCAGCTGCTGATGGCAGTAGCGCGCTTTGACCGCCGTCGATGTATTTTTTACCGCCTATCTCGGGGACGCGAGGGGCGATGAATAGCTTTGGAATGCTTGAAGATGCCTGAACGGCAAGTCCTGTATCACCTTGACGAAAGCTCACCGTAGTATTGGTATGCGCATCAGTGGCGATGGCAGCGAATCGTGTGGGCAGTGATTCGATGGGTTTGTTATTAACCTGAGTGTTAATGAAGTCGCGAAGTGCTTTGCCTTCAATCAGCCCTTGTTTGCTGGGTGCGATGTCTAGCAGGTCTGTCTCATCTAGCGCCATGGCGATGCGCTCTAGTTCCTTGGCAGACTTACCCGAGGCAGACAGGGCGCCCACCATTGCACCTGCACTGGTGCCGACGATGAGGTCGGGGCGGATGCCGTGCTCTTCGAGTGCCTTGATGGCGCCGATGTGTGCGTAGCCGCGTGTACCACCACCGCCTAACACCAACGCGACTTCGGGCACTGTGTCATGAATGGTCGGCGTGTGCTGCGCCTGTTGGGCGTGCTGAGTGGCACATCCTGCGATGATTGCGGTGCTAAGGCTTGCGCCGATAAGTAGGGTCTTTTTCATGTCGATACTTTTCAATTAATAAAAATGGTTGTAAAATCAAACGTATTGTAAATTAAATTTATCCAATACATTATAAAGATTTGTAACCTAAGGTCTGTCATGTCACAAGCTACCACTTCTATGATTAATTTGCCGATGACTGCGCTGTCTGGCGTGGGCGAGAGTCTGGCGGGTAGGCTAGCAGACTTAGGCATTCATCGTATTTTTGACATGCTCATGCATCTGCCTAGAGATTATGAGGACAGAAGTCGGCTCGTGCCGATTCGTGATGTGCAGCATGGCATGAGTGCGCTCGTTGCTGGCGTGGTGACGCATGTCGAGAACAGCCGCAGCGGCATGAGTGTGGCGCTAGAGGATGAGACAGGCGTGCTGGTGCTAAGGTTTTTTAAGGTGTATGCAGGTCTTAAAAATACGATGGTCGTTGGCGCGAACATCACTGCCTTTGGCGAGATTAAGATCAGCCGCTATGGGGTTCAGATGGCACACCCTGAGTACCATGTCACAGGCACTAAGGCATTTGAGAGTGGGTTATTGCCCATCTATCCTGCGGTGAAAGGACTACATCAGAATAAGCTGCGTCAATTGGTGCGCCTTGCCATCAATGCTGTCTCGCGTGAGCCGTTGCACTGCCTAACGCTCCAAGACCTGTCTGCGGCAGGCGTGACAGGGGTGCAGGCGGATCTGCTGAGTGCCTTAAAGCAAATCCACCTACCCGATAAAGACGCGGACATCTTCGCGCAGACGGCACTCCTCGAAGATCTAAAAGAGCGAACGCACCCAGCCTGTCGCCGCATTATCATCGAAGAGCTGGTGGCGCACCAATTGGCATTCCTATATCGACGTAATAACATCTACCAGCACAAAGCACCGCGCTGTCAGACATACAGCGAATTGGCAAATCAGCTCATGGCAAGCCTGCCATTTGGACTGACAGGCGCTCAAAAACGCGTTATCGCCGATGCGGTGGCAGACATGAGCACAAGCAGACCCATGCTAAGACTCATCCAAGGCGATGTCGGTGCAGGCAAGACACTGGTGGCAGCGCTGACGGCTTGTTATGCGCTAGACAGTGGTTGGCAGGTCGCAGTGATGGCGCCGACAGAGATTTTAGCGGAGCAGCATTTTATTAATTTTCAAAAGTGGTTTGAGTCGCTGGGTGTGGGTGTTGGTTTTTTGGTAGGCAAACAAAGCGCCAAAGAGCGCGCTGTCATGCTGGAGCGTATCGTGGATAACGAGGTGCAGATTGTCGTTGGGACGCATGCACTGTTCCAAGATGGGGTGGTGTTCGCCAAATTGGGTCTAGCCATCATTGATGAGCAGCATCGATTCGGGGTGGAGCAGCGCCTTAGACTTGCCAATAAGGGTGTGGCGAACTCGACGCCGCACCAGCTTGCCATGACAGCAACGCCCATTCCAAGAACGCTCGCCATGAGTATGTATGGCGACATGGATGTGTCTGTTATCGATGAGCTGCCGCCAAATCGCACGCCGATCACGACCGTTACCGTCAGCCGAGATCGCCGTGATGAGGTGATTGAGCGGATACGTGTCAATTGTAAGGACGGTAAGCAGGCTTATTGGGTGTGTCCGCTGGTTGAAGAATCATCGGTACTGGATGCGCAGTCAGCAGAGCTGTTGTATGAGGATCTGTGCGATCGGTTGGACATACGCATTGGGTTGGTGCACGGCAAGATGAAGCCGAATGATAAGCAGGCGGTGATGAATGAGTTCAAGCTTGGTAATATCGATCTGCTCGTGGCGACGACGGTCATCGAGGTGGGTGTAGATGTACCTAATGCGTCTTTGATGGTCATTGAGAATGCTGAACGGCTTGGCTTATCGCAGCTTCATCAGCTGCGTGGGCGGGTGGGGCGTGGTTCTGCCAAGTCCTTCTGTGTGTTGCTATATCAGACGCCATTATCCCCCACTGGCATCGAGCGTCTAAACGTTCTAAGAGACAGCACGGATGGCTTTGTCATCGCTCAAAAAGACCTTGAACTGCGTGGGGCAGGCGAGCTATTGGGTAAGCGCCAGACGGGGGATATGGGCTACTATTTGGCGGACATCGTGCGTGATGAGGTGCTATTAACTGCCGCCCAAAGCATCGCTCATAAGCTCATCGAGTCACCTGATAGGCAGGCTTTGGCGCATCAGATCGTCAATACGTGGCTGCCTGACACCAAAGAATATGTGAACGCATAGCCAAATTCATCAGAGAATGAGTGTAGTATTGGCGCGTGTGTGATGCTACAATCGATTTATTTATAAAAGCGTAATGAAATAGAGTCACTTATGGATGATAAGAATAGCAATGAATCACTAGAAAAGCGCTTAGATGGTGCTTTTGACAAATACACCAAATTCCCATGGTGGCTACCCATCGGCGCACTTGCTTTGGTGGCGCTTGGGTTGGTGATGGGTTTGGGTATTGGACGCGTGTCTGATGGGGATAAAGCGCCGAATGATAATGTGGTCGGCACTTCGGTCAAGTCATTGGATTACCAAGAAGCCAATACCGCGCCAGTCATGTCGGTTGAGGCGATCACGCCAGGCAGCGCTGTCATCTCTGACGCCATCGATGCCAGTGGCATTATCGCAGCACGCCACACTGCTCAGGTCAGTGGGCGTGTGACGGGCGCTGCGATTGAGCAGGTGCTGGTCGAGGTGGGCGATCAGGTGCGCTCAGGGCAGGTGCTTGCCATATTGGACTCATCGTCATTCAAGGATTCACACATCCAAGCGCAGGCAGATCTAGATCAAGCGATCGCCAGCGCCGAGAAGGCGCATGCCGACCTTGCGCGTACCGAGCCGTTGCTGCAGATAGATGCGATCAGTCGTCAGCAGGTGGATGCCTACCGCACAGCCGCCAAGCAAGCAGATGCCACGGTGATCGCCGCCAAAGCGAAAGTCAATAACACTGCCACCAGCCTGAACAATGCCAAAATCACCGCGCCAGTCTCAGGCATCATCAGCGAACGCCAAGCTCAGGTGGGCGTGCTGACCAGTGGCAATCCTTTATTTACCATCATCAAAGATGGTGCGTTAGAATGGCAAGCGACACTTGCGCCGAATAACGCCGCTAAGATCAGCATCGGTCAAGAGGCCACCATCATGGCGGGGAATACACCCATCATTGGCAAAGTCACCCGCCTGTCACCGACCGCCAATCAGGGGCGTGAAATAACGGCGCATGTTGCCATTCCTCAAGGTGCACCGCTAAGCGCTGGCATGTATCAGACGGGTAAATTCGTCCTAAGTCAGTCTAGCGCGCCTGCCGTGCCAACTTCTGCCATCATGACGACCGATGGTTATGATTATGTGTGGTCGCTTACGCCAACAGATCAAGCCGAAGGGCTGTATAAAGTGGTGCGCACCAAGGTGGACATCCTAGGCTATGATGGGGATAAGGCTGCAACCAACTTACCGCCAGATGCGCTCATCGTCGCAAAAAGCGCAGGATTCTTAGCGGAAAATGACATCGTGCGTGTGGCGACAGTCAATGCCAATGCGCCACATTCATCCACTCATCAGATAGCGGGGCAGTGATGAACTTTTCGGCTTATTCCATCAAAAACCCCTTAATAGCGATCTTGATATTCACGCTCATGACCGTGGGTGGAATTTTGGGTTTTCGCGCGATGAAAATCCAGCAGTTCCCTGACATTGACGTGCCTGCTGTCATCGTTACCGTTCCTTATACGGGGGCGTCTCCTGCCCAGTTAGAGACAGACATCGCCAAAAAAATCGAAAACCAAATCACTGGCATCGAAGGCGTCAAGCACATCCGCTCTACTCTACAGACGGGCGTTGCGACCATTCATACCGAATTTACCCTAGAAAAAGACCTATCAGAAGCGGTGAATGACGTACGATCAGCACTTGATGAGATCGCAAGCGACTTACCTGCCGCTGCCGAAGAGCCTGTCATTACCAAGGTCTCAACCGCAGGATTTCCTGTAGTGAGTTACTCTGTAGCATCTGATAACATGAGTGAAGCCGAGCTGTCATGGTTCGTGGATGACACGCTGAATAAACGCCTTGCCAACATTAACGGCGTGGGAACGCTTAGCCGTGTGGGCGGTATCGAACGTCAAATCATCGTCACGCCCGATGTTGATAAATTAAACGGCTGGCAGCTGCCCATCACGAATCTGTCTCAGCAGATCAGTGCCTCTCAAAAAGACAGCTCAGGCGGTGAGGCCAAGGTTGGTGGCGGCGTTCAGACCATCCGTGTATTGGGCTCTGCCAAGAGCGTAAGAGAGCTTGCCAGCTTAGAGGTGGTCACACCTGCAGGCGGGTTGGCGTTAGGGCAGCTTGCTGACATTAAGGACGCTCACGCCGATCCAAAAAGCCGAGCCATCTTGGACGGCGACACGGTCGTAGCGCTATCCATCACGCGTTCACGCGGTGCTAGCGAAGTGCAGATGGTTGAAGATGTAGATCAAGAGCTTGCCAAACTCGCCCAAGAGATGCCACACATCAAAATCCAAAAAATCTATGACAACGCCGAGCCAGTCGCCGAAGATTATCATGCCAGCATGAAGATGCTGATTGAGGGCTGTATTCTTGCGGTGGTCGTGGTGTTCTTGTTCTTACGAGACTGGCGGGCGACATTGGTGGCAGCAGCGGCTTTGCCTTTATCCATCATTCCTACTTTTTTGATGATGTGGATATTTGGCTTTAGTTTGAATGTCATCTCATTGCTTGCTTTGTCGCTTGTTATTGGTGTGCTTGTCGATGATGCCATCGTTGAAGTTGAGAACATCATGCGCCATCTGCACATGGGTAAGACGCCTTATGAGGCAGCCATGGAGGCGGCGGATGAGATTGGGCTTGCGGTCGTGGCGACGACGTTCACACTGATTGCGGTATTTTTGCCAACAGCGTTCATGAGTGGCGTTGTTGGGCAGTTTTTCTCTCAGTTTGGTTGGACGGCGGCGATCAGTGTGTTCATCTCATTATTGGTGGCGCGACTTGTCACGCCGATGATGGCGGCTTATATCCTAAAACCAAAACGACATAAAGAAGAAACATCTGGCGCGATCATGAATCTTTATCTGTCCGTCGTTAGATGGACGCTGAATCATCGTGTGATTACGCTGGTTGCGACGATTGTGCTGTTCATTGGTTCGTTAAGCCTTGCCAAGATGCTGCCCGGTTCGTTCTTGCCGCCAGATGACAGCAACCAAACCCAAATCACGCTTGAGCTGACGCCTGATGCGACTTTGGACGATACCACGCGCATCAGTCAGATGACGGCGCAGGCGGTCAGTCAAGTGGATGGCGTAAGCTCTGTATTTATCTCAGCAGGTTCGGCCACATCGGGTGGGGATAGCCGTAATGCTTCGGCAGGCAGTGAAAATACCGCAACCTTAAACATTCTGCTTAACCCACGCAGCGAACGCCCAGGCAAATCCGATGTCGAAAATGCCATCGCCGAAGTGGTCAAAGACGTGCCATCAGCCCGCTTCGTGGTGGGGCTGTCAGCGACGGGTGACTCAGGATATGGCTTTTCGTTGATGTCGGACAATCCCGAACTGCTTAACCAAACGGTCAATGAGACCATCAAGCAGATCCAATCATTGCCTGTGGTGTCATCAGTCACCAGCAATAGACCACTTGCCAAGCCTGAGATTAGCGCCATTCCAAACACCGTCATGATGGCGGATAAAGGCGTGACGACCAGTGATCTAGCGGATACCTTACGCGTGGCGACGATGGGTGATTATGAGCAAACATTATCCAAGCTAAATCTAGACACGCGCCAAATCCCTGTTGTGGTTCGCCTGTCTGATGAGTCTCGTGCTGACATGAACGCACTGAGCAGTCTGTATGTGCCAAGCAGCACCAGTGAAGCAGGTGCAGTAAAATTATCGGAAGTGGCAACACTAAGACATGCCACGGGGGAAGCTGAGATTCGCCGTCTGGATCGCATGCGCAGCATTAAGATTACAGTGCAGTCCGAAGAGGAGCTGGGCGAAGTTATTGATGCGGTGAAAAATCTACCAATTCTGCAGAACCTGCCAGAGGGAGTAAGTGCCATCGATGAGGGGCAGGCAGACAGCATGGCGGAGCTGTTTACGGGTTTTGCCATCGCCATGAGCGTGGGTATTTTCTGTATCTTTGGAGTGTTGGTGCTGTTATTCCATAAGGTGTTACAGCCTTTTACCATCTTGATGGCATTGCCGTTGTCGATTGGTGGTGCGTTCATTGGTCTTGTGGTGACGGGCGCAAGTTTGTCTATCTCATCCTTGATCGGCTTTATCATGCTTATGGGTATCGCAACCAAGAACTCAATTTTGCTCGTGGACTATGCCATCATCGCCGAGAAGGCGGGACTGCAGCGGCTTGATGCGATATTAGACGCCTGTAAAAAACGTGCCAGACCCATCATTATGACCACCATCGCCATGGGTGCAGGGATGCTGCCGCTCGTGTTCGGCTGGGGTGGGGCGGATGCGACGTTCCGCCGTCCGATGGCGGTTGCGGTATTGAGTGGTCTCATCACATCGACTTTTTTGAGTCTTGTGGTGATTCCTGTGGTCTATACCTTGATGGATGATTTGGGCAGATTCTTTAAGCGCAAAAAATCCACCCAATCCACTCAATCAGCGCAATAATTGGAGCGATGATGGATTTATTGTTTGTGCAACCTAAGACAGAGCATAGGAAGGCTGTGGTTGATTTTGTGCGTGCATTTGATGAACACGGTCAGCCGTTAATTCATGGTACTGATGAGTTGTCAGCGTTTGACGTGTTAAATGATGCTAATGCCTATGATGATTGGCTAAGCTATGTCTATGCACCAAAAGGCACCAATCGATTTGGCTATGATAAGATGCCAAGTTCGGTATATCTTGCCTTGCATGGCGATGGCGTGGCGGGTATGTTGAATCTGCGCCACGAGCTTAATGAGTTCTTAGGAATGTATGGCGGCCATATTGGTTATACCACGCATCCTGATTTTGAGGGGCGAGGTGTTGCGACTTCGATGCTGGCATTTGGCGTGCAGACCTTGAACGAACTTGGCGTGAGTGATGTGCTGGTAACGTGTAGCGATGATAATGTCGCGAGCGCAAAAGTCATCGAAAAGTGCGGCGGCGTGCTAGAGTGCATAATCACACCTGATCAGCCATTTGAATATGGTCGCGCCATGAGAAGATATTGGATAAGAAAATAAGTAAGGATTGATGATGATTTATACCACGAATGAGATGGCGAACCGTGTGCTAAATTTTTGGTTCGATGCGGATAATAAGCCGTTTTGGTTTGCCAAATCTGATGAATTTGACCATAAAATCGCCGAGCAGTTCGAAGATTTGATCGATCAGGCGAGAGCAGGCAAGTTATGGGATTGGCGTACCGATCACTATGGCAGATTGGCGGAGATCATTATCCTAGATCAGTTTAGTCGTAATGTCTATCGCGACACGCCAAAGGCATTCGCCG
>NZ_JAAELD010000123.1 GCF_024227015.1 Moraxella sp. | reverse complement strand
TCATGGTACCATTCATGTTCGTAGGCTTTGACGTGATTCCACAGGCAGCCGAAGAGATTGACCTAACCCGTCCGCAGATCGGTTTATTTCTCATTGTGTCTCTTATCATGGCAGTCATGTGGTACATGGGCATCGCCTGGAGCGTAGGACACACACTAACCCTTGAACAATCTCAAACCTCAACGCTCGCTACGGCAGATGCCATGACGAATGCTTGGAATTCCACTTGGGCAGGCGCGCTGTTGGTTGTGGGCGGCGTACTTGGCATCATGTCAAGCTGGAATGCATTCTTGATCGGGGGTAGTCGTCTGATGTTCGCCATGGCTAAGGCTCACATGCTGCCTGGCATGCTTGCCAAATTACATCCAAAATACGGCACGCCTGCCAACGCCATCATGCTCATTGGTGGATTGGCAACACTTGCGCCACTATTTGGCCGCAAATCATTAGTGTGGATTGTGGATGCAGGCGGCATTGGCATTGTCATTGCTTATACTTGTGTGGCGGCGGCGTTTTTGTATTTGCGTTACAAAGAGCCCAGCATGGTTCGCCCATTTAGAGTACCTTTTGGTAAAGCCGTTGGCGTCATTACCTTGATCATCAGTATCATCATGTTCGGTCTATATCTTCCTTTCTCACCATCGGGATTGGGCGGCGTCGAATGGGGCATCTTCGGGGCATGGTGCGTGCTGGGCGCGGTACTATACACTCATGCCGCCACCAAGCAACCCTGGTAAGAGTAAAGCCTTTATGGATGATGAGATTCGCGCCATCAAGGAAGCCAATCAAATCTGGCTAAAAGAGCATGGTGTAGGAAGTCTTGCCATCCAAAAGCAAGCAACAAAAGCCAAAGCTTAATACCATCATTTCATTAATCTAAAATAAAAGTGATCTTAGCATCGCTTTTATTTTTATCCCAAACAACTTAACAAAGCACCAATTATCCATTACAATAAGATATCCAAACACAGAGAATACTCATGCCAAAAAAACCAACCTTCAAAGATGCTTACCAAACCCTAAAAAACAACGCCGAGCAATTAGAAAAAACAGACGATCTAGACATTGACAATCTAGTCACCACCGTCGAAGAATCCATCAAAGCCTATAAAATCTGCCAAGAGCGCATCCTTGCGGTCGAAAAGGCATTGGCAGAAGCGTTCGATGATGAGTTAGAAAAATAATTCTTCTTCACAATAAAACACCACGCCTGATTACCGAGTGTGGTGTTTTGATTTATCCAATATCCGTTATTCTTTGACGCCAAATACCTGTCTTAGGTAGGCCAGATAAGTATCGTCTTGAATCATCGTCTTACCTGGGCTATCAGAGAGCTTGGCAACAGGCTGACCATTACACTCTACCAGTTTTAGAACGATGTTAAGCTGATTTAGCCCCATGTCGTTGGTTAGATTCGTACCGATACCAAAGCCTGTCTTGATGCGCTCTTTGAAATATTGATGCAAATCCCAAGCTTTTTGGAGTGTTAAGCCATCACTGAAAGTCAAGCTTTTGGTTTTTGGGTCAATTTTTAGCATTTCATAATGCGCGATTGCCTTATCGCCCCATTCATAAGGGTCGCCCGAATCATGGCGCAGACCATCGAACAGCTTAGCAAAATACAAATCAAAATCTTCCAAAAACGCATCCATCCCCACCACATCGGTCAAGGCAATGCCCAAATCCCCACGATATTCACGCACCCACGCCTCCAGCGCAGCTTTTTGGCTGTCACGCAGACGCACATCCAGCGCTTGAAACGCCTGCATAAACTCATGCGCCATCGTGCCAATTGGGGTAATACCAAGCTCCTTAGCAAGATACACGTTGGATGTACCGCGAAAGATCGACGGAGATTCCTTAGACAGCGTACGCACGACGTGGTAATGCCAGTCTTTAGAATAGCGGCGACGCGTGCCGAAGTCTGCCACGATGAACGGCGGATTCTGTAGGTCGGATTGTTGAAGCATTTCAAAATGCTTTAAGGTTTGCACCTTCTCATCCAACAGCTTCTGCCCTTGCGCCAAGGCATTGGGATCGTTCAGGCGCTCATAATACAGCTGATTGACGATACACAGCACAAAAATCTCAAAAAACATCGCCTGGATCATCGGACCTTCAATGTCAATATTCAGACGATTCTCATCATCGATTGATACTTTAATAAAGCGGCGTTTTAGTTTAAACAGCTCCAAATAATCCACAAAATCAGACTTAATAAATCTCAATCCACGCAGATAATCAAGCTCATCTTGACTAAAAGACAGCTGACACAAAAGGTCAAGCTGAGCCTCCAGATCATCCTTAATCTGACTCAAAGGATAAGCCGTATCTTCATTATTACGGCAGCGAAAACGATACACGCCGTGCGTCTGCGGGAACTGATGCAGCATCGCTTGGAGCATGGTGAATTTATAAAGGTCATTATCCAACAATGAAGTAATGATCGGTTCAGTGCTTTTCATGGCTTTCCAAAATAACTACCAAAATATCGGCTATCATACCTAAAAAGCTGCTCATTTGCATCGTTTTTGGG
>NZ_JAAELD010000122.1 GCF_024227015.1 Moraxella sp. | reverse complement strand
GTTCCGCTGGGACATTTACCTGTTCGCCTCTCCACACGATAAGGCAGAGCAGAATCTATCTAAGCTAACCGCTGAGAACGATCTGTCATCACCGGATGGCCTGTTCTTTGACCCACGTGGCGTTCTGTGGATTCAGACGGATGATGGTGCTTATACCAAGACCACCAACTGTATGCTGCTGGCAGCACTGCCAAATAAGATTGGCGATGGCGAGGCTATCTCTACCACCACCGGTAAGATGACGCACATCGGGGCGACGGCCACGCCTGACACCTTAAAGCGTTTCTTTGTGGGTCCTGCTGGTTCAGAAGTGACAGGCATCACCATGACGCCTGATTTTAAGGCATTATTCATCAATATTCAGCATCCAGAAGGGGCTTTTGGTGCGGTGGCAGGCGGTAAGACGCCGCGTTCAGGCACGGTTGTCATCACCAAAAAAGACGGCGGTGTGATTTTAGGTGAATCATTGGACGCATAAATTTATCAAGCTTAATACAAAAAGGGCAGGTGAATATCTGCTCTTTTTTGTGTTTAATTGAATGGCTTGATTGTGCTAAAATACGCAAAAAATATCGTATATCTCATGTCAGAACTCTTCATCGACGTCATCATCCCTTGTTATAACGCTGCCGACACCATCGAGCGAGCCGTGATGAGCGTGCTTTCCCAATCGAATCTAGGTAGGGTTTACCTCATCGATGATGGCTCAGTTGATGAGACTTGGCAGGTTATTACTAGACTGCAAGAGAGTCATCCTAATCTAATCCACATCGAAAAACTGCCTGTCAATAAAGGCGTTGCCACAGCCAGAAATTGGGGTGCGATGCTTGCCAAGTCGGATTTTATTGCTTTTTTGGATGCTGATGACAGCCATCAGAGCCAAGTATTGTCAGCGTGCGCGATGGTGTTCTCGCAGTTTGATGTGGGGATGATACGACTGCCAATGACGCCGATCAACCTTCCCAAGGAGTTTGCTGATCATCCTGAATTTGATATCGCTTGGCGTACCTTTGAGATGACTGCAGGTAGTAATATGATGTTTTACCGTCCTTATTTTTTGGCATTGGGTGGGTTTGATGACGATGAGATTTTTAAGAAGTTTGGCGGTGAAGATGGTGCGTTAGGGCTTGCTACCATTGATACATCCATGATTGCCACATTGTTTGACAATCCTGATTTTGAGGTTGGGGTAAATTATCACTGTCATCAGGACATGTTTGCAAACCATCTATTTCATGCATTATTGTTTGGCGAGAATACTCGAAGTGTCACCCAAGATGACATCGAAAAAGCCAATCAATCTACCCAAAATGCCATTAATAGAATTGAGAAGCTACGCAAGATAATCAATGCCAAAACAGGCAAAATGCCAATCATATTATCTTAGTGGCTTAAATGTTGCTGTTTGATGAATTTTTTTTGTGAATGATATTTTCCCCTTGTATTTATCGGCATTTTGTTTCACAATACTGTTTTTAACATCCTGTTATTTAACGAATTAATTTGGAAAAGTAATGAATATTTTGATGATGGCGGCTGGTACTGGCGGTCATGTTTTTCCTGCGTTGGCGGTGGCGGATGAGCTAACCAAGCGCGGCGCAACTGTCCATTGGTTGGGCACGCCTAATGGCATGGAGAATGATCTGGTTGCAAAACACGGCCATAAGATGCACCATGTCGATATGCAAGGCCTGCGCGGCAAGGGCTTGGCGCGCGTGGTAAAATTACCATTCATGCTATTCAAGGCTGTCATGAAAGCCAAAAACATCATCGCCTCAGAGCGCATCGATGCTGTGGTGGGTTTTGGTGGTTATGTAACGGCGCCTGGCGGACTGGCTGCCAAGCTTTCAAAAAAACCGCTCATCATCCATGAACAAAATGCCATCGTCGGCATGAGCAATAAAAACCTAGCACGTCATGCGGATAAGATCCTGCAGGCATTTGATGGTGCTTTTGGCGATGGATTTGGGCGCCGCCTGTTGACCGTGGGCAACCCTGTGCGTGCCAATATTAGTCAGATTGCACCGCCTAATGAGCGCTATGATGATAATGATACATCGCCGCTTAAGGTGCTTGTGGTTGGTGGTAGCCTTGGGGCGGCAGCGATCAATAAGGCGGTCGTTGAAATGTTCGGTTATCTAAATCGCCCAATCAGTCTGCGCCATCAATGCGGTAAAGACAATCATCAAGACATGATTGTGGCGTATTCTCGCGCGAATATTGACACGTCGCGCCATATTTTTGAAGTGATGCCGTTCATCGATGACATGGCGGCAGCTTATGCTTGGGCGGATGTGATCGTGTGCCGAGCAGGCGCCTTGACGGTGACCGAGATTGCAAGTGTGGGCGTGGCGCCGATTTTCATTCCGCTGCCGCACGCCGTGGATGATCATCAGACTGCTAATGCCAAGAGTCTGACCAATCACGGCGGCGGTATATTATTGCCCCAAAGTGAGCTGACGGGCGAGCGTCTTGCCCAGACTTTAAACGACCTAACGCGTGGGCAATGCCTTGCCATGGCACAAAAAACCCACGGCAAAGCTCAGGCGGATTCGGCAGTCAAAGTGGCAGACATCGTGCTGGATACGATTGGCTAGACACCACTATGTAAGGATACCTTATGTCATCATGCACTTTGATTATCAGTCATTCTGCTTTGCCAGATGCACCAAAAAGCCGCTATTTTAAGCACGAAATCGTCTGCCAAAATCCCTTTGTTTATGGCAGAATACAGTTTGTAACCAATGGCGGTGTGCTAAATGATGACTTTTATGATTTTTTGAGCAAGCTGGCACAAGACAGTAAAGCTGAGATATATTTTGTTGCCAGTGAACTGCAAAACAGACAAGGCGAGCAGGATGTGGCAAAGGCAGTTTTTCAGGCAGGGTTTGAAAATGCTGTCAAATTGACCTGCCATACTAAGATTGTTTTTGACCAACTGTATGTCATCTAGAAAAAAGTGGCAAAAATTTATTGTGGTAGCCAACGCTGTCATCAACACCCAAACAACAAAAATGAAATTAGGATAAAGAATGAATCACACCAAACTACCCAAACAACTCATCGAAATCCCTGAAATGCGTCGCATCAATACCATTCACTTTGTAGGTATTGGCGGTGCAGGCATGTGCGGTATCGCAGAGGTGCTTGCCAACCAAGGCTATACCGTGACAGGCTCAGACATCAAAGAAAGTCCCGTCACCAAGCGCCTAGAGAGCCTTGGTGTGACAGTATTTATCGGGCATGATTCATCTAATATTAAGAATGCTGATGTATTGGTGGTGTCATCTGCCATTGATAAGACAAATCCTGAAATTCAAACCGCGCTACAGGCGCGTCTTCCCGTGGTTCGTCGCGCTGACATGCTTGGCGAGCTCATGCGCTATCGTCATTCTATCGCGGTGGCGGGTGCGCACGGCAAGACGACAACCACCAGTCTTCTAACCATGATGCTTACCGAAGCAGGTCTTGATCCTACTTATGTCATTGGCGGTAAATTAAACGCATCGGGCAAGAACGCATCGTTGGGCAGCTCTCGTTATTTGGTCGCTGAGGCGGATGAGTCGGACGCGTCATTCCTATCGCTGCGTCCGATGGCAGCGATCGTGACTAACATCGATGAAGATCACATGGAGACCTATGGCGGCAGTTTTGATAAGCTAAAGCAGGCTTATATCCAATTCCTGCAAAACATGCCCTTTTATGGATTGGCGGTAATTTGTGGCGATGATCAAGAATTGTCTGGCATGATTGATGACATTGCGCGCCCTGTATTAACTTTCGGTTTTGGTGCGCATAATGACGTGCAGGCGACCGATCTAGAGGTGGAAGGTACGCGCACGCATTTTACTGTGCTGCGTAAGGATCGTGAGCCACTTCGCCTGACTTTAAACATCCCTGGCGAGCACAACGTCCTAAATGCGCTGGCTGCCATCACTTTGGCGACTGACGAAGGTGTGGATGATGAGGCGATCGTCCGTGCGGTGAGTAAGTTTGCAGGCGTGGGTCGCCGCTTTGAACAGCAGGCGGACGTTGCTGTAGATGACGGTAACGTACTATTGATTGATGACTATGGACATCACCCAACCGAAGTGCTGGCCACCATCAAGGCGGCTCGCCAAAGCTATCCTGAGCGCCGCTTAGTGATGATGTTCCAGCCGCACCGTTATAGTCGTACTCGCGACTGCTTCGATGAGTTTGTTGAGGTGTTGTCGAATGTTGATGAGCTGCTTTTGTTGGATGTGTATCCAGCAGGCGAGGCACTGATTGTCGGTGCTGACACCAAGTCATTGGCGCGCAGCATTCGTCTGCGTGGACAAGTTGAGCCAACGCTCGTGGATAAAGAAAATCTAGCACCAGTCATGCAGCGCGTCCTAAAAGCTGGTGATCTTCTGATCACTCAAGGCGCGGGCAATGTGGGGCAGATTTGTTTGGACCTAAGAGATAACGAACTGTATCTAAAATAATTCATAGATAAATAATTAAACCATTTGAGAGATAATATGACAAAGATTGATCCAACTGCTTTTGGTAAAGTGGCTGTTGTTTGTGGTGGTACGAGCAGTGAGCGCGAAGTTTCATTAAATAGTGGCAAGGCGGTGCTAGATGCATTGCTTTCAAAAGGTGTGGATGCGCATCATTTTGACCCCAAAGAGACCGACATCTCGAAGCTGCGTGACTATGACCGTGTGTTTAATGTGCTGCATGGCACATTTGGCGAAGATGGTAGCCTACAAGGCGTGTTGGATGGTTTTAATATTCCATACACGGGCTGTGGCGTACTGGCTTCTGCTGTTGCGATGGATAAATTTCGCAATCGCTTACTTTGGCAGTCATTGGGGCTTCCGAACGTGCCTTATGTGGTCCTAAATGACGACAGTGATTTTGAGCAAGTAGAAAAAGAATTGGGCTTTCCTTTATTTGTCAAACCGGCAGCTGAGGGTTCTAGCGTTGGCGTGATGATGATTGAGAGGGTAGGCGATTTGGCAAAAGCATACCCTGAGCTTAAGCAGTATCACGGCGAGATTCTGGCGGAAAAAGCAATCACAGGCGGTGAGTACGCGTGTTCTCTGTTGGGTGATGATGTGCTGCCAAGCATTCGCATCATCCCTAAGGGTAAATTCTACGACTATGAAGCCAAATATCTGCGTGACGACACCGTATATCAATGCCCATCAGATCTGACGGATGAGCAGGAGCGTGAGATGGGCGAGCTTGCGAGACGTGCCTTTAGTGGCATTGGTGGTCGCGGCTGGGCGCGTGTTGATTTTCTAAAGTCTGACGATGGTAAATTATACTTATTAGAGATCAATACCGTACCAGGCATGACGGATCATAGCTTGGTGCCAATGGCGGCAAAGCAGGCAGGAATTGATTTTGCAACCTTATGTGTGACCATCCTAGAGCAGACCTTGTCCTAAAATTCAAACCAATAAAAAAGCCGATAATTGATTCGGCTTTTTTATTGTCTAAAGATAAGTGATGATTGCAAATTTAAACTGTAACTTGATGTAAAAAATCATGCTTCGGTTGATATTTTGCTTGGTGTTATCGGTAAAATGCGTTACTATATACAAATTTATCGTATTTAGCGCAAATTCCCCATGAATTCCCAAGTCAATACTAAAAATGCACGTCGAGTTCTAAAACTATGGCAGATTTTGCTCATGGTAGCCATTGTGCTTGGCGGCTTGATTGTTGCAGCGATGAAGGGTATTGAGCAGGCGCCAAAACGCCCACTTGTCTTAGAATTGAGCAATCTGACCGAATCTCAGGCGAATTCGCTAAAAACCGCGACCGCGCCATTCGGGCAGGTTCAGTTTTTTGGCGCGGATTTGATGGGTATTCATCAAGTGGTGTCTAGCTTGTCGTGGGTTGAGAGTGCCAGCGTTAAGCGCGATTGGCAGCAAGGTGTCATTGTCTCTGTCGTGCCACGACGTGCAGTGGCTAATTTCGGTAGTCAGCATCTGCTTGATGCCAATGGTGCGGTGTTCGTGCCGGCTGATGAGCGCGAGCTAATGGATAAGAATCTGGTTCATCTGTACAGCGGTCACACCAATGATGCAACGGACATGATGCGTCAGATGCAGCGAGTCAATGAATGGTTTTCTCCGCTTGGCATGACAGCAGAAGACATGACATTGACGTCGCGTCAGACTTGGCTGATTCGTTTTGATAACGGGCTTCGTGTGATTGTCGATCATGAGAACACCGAACAAAAACTGTTTAGTTTGTCGTCGCTTTTGGCGGGCAGTCTTGCCAAAGAATTGCCAAAAATTCAGTCGGTAGATTTGCGCTATAAAAACGGTTTTGCCATTGCTTGGAAAACTGCTGGAATACCTCAAAAACCGTCTGATTCAGGCTCGAAAACTTCTTGATGAAGAATGTTTTTTAAAAAGCGTTTAATTTCGATTGATTTTTGTTTAAATGGGAAATAAATCCCTGATTTTTATGGGCTTTGCTCTTTTATAAAATCACCATCAATGCTAAAATATTACAAAGCTCGTGCGTGCGACGTAAGTCGATGGTTATTGTGGTTTTTTGAGATTTTTTTTGTGGCGTTTTGCCGGTTAATTGAGGATAGTTATGTCAGACCTACAGGTTGCGTTGCATTTGAGTTCAACTGCTGTTTATACAGTAGTCGGCTATGCAACAGGTACGCCTGAACAGCCAAAGATCAAGGTCTCGGCGGTGGGTTTGGCGCGCACAGATGCATTCGTTGGCGGTAAGATCGAACGTCGTGAGCACTTATTAAGCGCGGTTTATAAGTCTCTGCAAGAAGCCGGTGACATGGCAGGGGTGAATATCCATGAGGTGTGCTTATCGTTTGCATCACCCCTCATGACCTCAATGAACGACATGCAAAAGCTTAGCTTGCACAAGAGCAGAGCGCACACCACAGTTCAACAAAGCGATCTGTATCGCGCTAAAGAGCTGATTGCTGATAAGCTGCGTGCTGAAGATTATACGTTATTGCAATCATGTCAGCTGCTAAGTTATCTAGACGGCGTCCAAGAGGTTAAAGATCCAATTGGCATGCACGCCAATGAGATTAGCGTAGCAAACCATGTCATGGCGCTGCCTGCCAATTACCATGCGCAGATTCTTGATGTGGTTAATTCAGCAGAGGCATCGGTAGGGGCAACTTTATTTGATGGCGTGGTCAGTGCTGAATATGCCCTAACCAAAGAAGAAAAAGAGCGCGGCGTTTGTTTTATTGACATTGGACTGGGTACGACGAAAGTTTGTGTGTATCGTGGTGGTTCGCTCTTGTTTTCCGATTGTTTGGACGTGGGTGGTCAGACGGTTACTTTTGACATTGCGACAGAGCTTGGCTTGTCGGTGTCTGAAGCTGAGAGTCTAAAGCATCAGCAGGGCACTGTTCAGCTCGACCCTGCCAAGCGTGCAGCTTTTGTAACTCTAAAGCGTCGCTTGGGAGGAGAATCAACGGTGAGCTTGCGTCGATTGAGTAGTGTGATCGCGGCGCGTTATGATGATATTTTTATGCGCATCAGTAAGCGCCTTGATGATTTGGGCCTGTCATCGCAGATCGAAGCGGGTGTTGTCTTGGCAGGCGGCGCCACTCAGATTGATGGTCTTAGCTATTTTGTGGGTCGTCAATGGGGTCTGCCGGTTCGTATGATGACCACGAATGGACGCGTCAGCATTTGTCCAAAAAATCTAACCGATGACAATATTGCGCTACTTAATGGTTATCTAAAAGATAATAAGCTGCACAGCGTGATAGGTTCGCTACTTTATCAGAATGGCGAACAATTCATCAAAGACAGCTATGGCGAGGTTTCAGCTCAAAACAAGCTGACAAATAAAGTTTCTGAAGGTTGGCAGGTATTCACCAACCAAATCAAAAAATGGTTTTAATGCCTTTGGGCGATGATTTTCAAATTCTTGGAGTAAGTTATGGTTAAGTACAGCATGTCAGATGACACACAGTTTGATTCAGATGGACAAGCACGTTTTATCGTTGTTGGTGTTGGCGGTGGCGGTGGCAACGCAGTTGAGCACATGGTAAATCAACACGTTACAGGCATCAATTTTGTGGCGGCAAACACTGACCGTCAAGCACTTGGTAAGCTTACCACGCCAAACAAACTACAACTTGGCAGCGAGCTAACTCGTGGCTTGGGTGCCGGCGCTAACCCTGAAGTGGGTCGTGAAGCAGCTGAGAGTGACGAAGCTGAAATTCGTGCGCTACTGTCTGATTATGACATGGTGTTCATCACTGCTGGTATGGGCGGCGGCACAGGTACGGGCGCAGCCCCTGTGATTGCTCGTATTGCCAAAGAAGAAGGCATCTTGACCGTTGCAGTTGTGACCACACCATTTAAATTTGAAGGTGGTAAGCGTGCTAAGCTTGCTCAAGAAGGTATTGATCAGCTGGCTCAGTACGTTGACTCAATCATTACAGTGCCAAACGAAAAACTGCTGCAAGTTTATCGCGGTCTGACCATGAAAGATGCATTTGCTAAGGCGAATGACGTTCTTCTGCAGGCGGTTGATGGAATCACTCGCACGATTCGTGAACCTGGTGTGATTAACATCGACTTTAACGACGTGCACACTGCCATGACAGCAAAAGGTCATGCAATGATGGGTATTGGCCGTGCCAGTGGTGAAGGTCGTGCAGCAGAAGCGGCAGAAAAAGCAATCCGCTCTCCACTTCTTGACGATCTACTACTGAAGAACGCTCAAGGCGTGATCATCAATATCGTAGGTTCGAACATCGGCATGAGCGAACCGTATGAAGTTGCCGAAGTGGTCGGTCGTATCGCGAACATCGATGAGGGCAACATCTTCTTCGGCGCTGTGGATGATGAATCAATGGGTGATGACATCTACGTAACTGTGATTGCAACAGGTCTAACAGTAGATGATCAACCTAAGACTCAGTTTGTAAATCAACAATCTGCACCTGCAGATCATGTGAGCGCAATCGCTAGCCAGCAGCCACAACAACAAGCTGCTCCACAAGCTCAGCCACGCCCAGTGACTAAGCCGATCAGCGTAGGCAACTACCTGCAACAGCAGCAACAAAACAAAAACGACTAATCAGTGTCAATGCAATCGCCCTGTACCATGTATAGGGCTTTTGTTTTTGGGGATGAATATGATTGATCTACATAGCCACAGCACCGCATCAGATGGTACTAATACACCTGCCGCTCTGGTAAAAAAGGCCTTTGATGTTGGCATTAAGACTTTTGCGCTGACGGATCACGATACCATTGCAGGTGTGGCAGAAGCTAGGCAGGCAGCAGAAGAGTGCGGCATTCGACTGATTAATGGTGTTGAGATTAGTTGCGCTCATGCTCTGGCAGGTGGGTATGGTAAAAATAAAGAACTACAAAAAATCATCCATGTTGTTGCGTTGAATTTCGCCGACACACAAAGAATGCACGATGCTCTACAGGCGCTGCAAGACAGCCGCCATCATCGTGGGCGACGTATGATTGAGAAACTGGGCACGATATTAATTGATAATGATAGCGAGATGCTCACCGAGACTTTATGGCAGGCGGTGTTAATCAAAGCAGGAAATAACCCACGTGCCATTGGTCGGGCGCATATCGGACAGGTGTTGCATGAGCTGGGATTCGTCCATAGTGTGCAAGCTGCCTTTGATAAATATCTGGCAGATGGTAAATGCGCCTATGTCGAAATAGAGACTATGAGTATGGCAAGGACGATCGAGCTAATCCATGAATGTGGTGGCTTGGCTGTGTTGGCGCACCCGACGCGCTATGGACTGTCAGCGACACGCACACGAAGGCTGATTGAGGATTTTGCACAGATGGGTGGTGATGCGTGCGAATTGCCAAATAATGAACCAATGAGCCTGCGCGCAATGATTGATAGATGTATCGCTGAACAGGGGCTTATGGTATCAGTGGGTAGTGATTATCATGGTGATAATATGCCTTGGCGCAAGCTTGGGGTGACTGCCAAGCCTAAGATGAATCAGATCGCTGTGTGGGAGTGTTTCTAAATCAGCTCATCCATTTGATCAAGTGTGTACTTAAGCGCATCAAAACATACATCCATCTCAAAGCCTCGATATTGCAAAAATCGCAATTGACGGGCTTTTTCTCTTGGGTCTTTTGGGATGGTGTCGCCGTATTTCTTGCAGCGTGCTTCTATGGCGAGTTTTAACCAATTGATCTCGCCTTGAGCGGCTGCTTCATTATCTAAGATGGTGCCATCGCTGATGCTCTCCACGCCCGCTTGATCAATGAGTTCATCAAGTGAGTGGGGTAAGTCTATGCCAGCTTTTTTTAGACTTTGATTGATGTGTCTTTTGCCACGACCTCGCCGCACGCCTTCGCGGATCAGCATGTGGGCGCAGCGTTCATCTGATTGGTAGCCTTTATCGGCAAATTCATCCAATAAATCTGAGACCATGTCAGGGTCGCAGTCTTTGTCAAGCAGTTTCTGACGCAGCTGTTTTTGTGATAATTCACGATTGGACAGATAATAAAAAGCAAGCCATCTTAGCCTGTTAACAGCTTTGTCATTTTGGTAAACCGGCTCAATGCTAACTTTTTGAAGAGTCTGAATGGTACTCTCATCCAAAATGGTCTGGTTGCTGTCTGCTAAGACATGAGTTATGTTTGGCTGTAGGGTTGTTTTGGGCTTATTGCGAGATTTGTGTTTTTTGGGTGTGTTGGATGGACTTTGCGGATCGGGTTTGCTAATTGCATCATCGGCCGGCGGATGGGTTTTCTTAGGCGCTGATAATGTTAATTTACAAAAATCCTGCCAAGGGTTTTGGGTTGACTTCTTAGCAGTTGGATTATCCGATTGGGTAGATTGTGTTTTTTTGATTTTAGTTAATGGCTGATGGGCATTACCATCAGATGAATCAGCGGATACAGGTTCGCCCATATCCGCCAATATTTCTGCCAATGTTTTGATGGTGGTCATGCTAGGATGTCACGCTAAGATTGAACCTTAAAACAGGTTGTCATCTTCCATGCCTTCGATGAATTCAGGAGGTTCGCTATCATCGGCGTGAGATTCGCTGATAGGTGCGGTGTTACCCATTTTCTCTTGGCGGATTCTGTTTTCGATCTCTTGTGCGATGTCAGGATTCTCTGCCAAGTATTTTACGGTATTGGCTTTACCTTGACCGATTTTGCCTTCACCATAGCTGTACCATGCGCCAGATTTACCAACCGCGCCGATGTCTACGCCCAGATCCACAACTTCGCCTAGGCGGTTAATGCCTTCGCCATACATGATTTGGAATTCGGCTTGGCGGAACGGAGGCGCCATTTTGTTTTTGATGACTTTGACGCGAGTCTCAGAGCCGACGATGTCCTCGCCTTCTTTGATTTGACCTGTACGGCGAATGTCCAAACGCACCGAAGCGTAGAATTTAAGCGCGTTACCACCTGTCGTGGTCTCAGGTGAGCCGAACATAACACCAATTTTCATACGAATCTGGTTAATGAAAATCACCATGCAGTTAGAGCGCTTGGCGTTACCAGTGATTTTACGCAGCGCCTGACTCATCAGACGTGCCTGCAGACCCATGTGACTGTCGCCCATTTCGCCTTCAATCTCAGCTTTTGGGGTGAGTGCTGCCACAGAGTCCACGACGATCATGTCCACCGCGCCAGAGCGCACCAACATGTCAGCGATCTCTAGGGCTTGCTCGCCGTTGTCTGGCTGTGACACCATGAGCTTATCGATGTCCACACCCAACTTGCGCGCATAGATTGGATCTAGAGCATGCTCAGCATCAATGAATGCACAGGTGCCGCCTTGCTTTTGGCATTCGGCGATGGTCTGTAGGGTGAGGGTGGTTTTACCAGAGCTTTCAGGGCCAAAGATCTCAATAATACGACCCTTTGGTAGACCGCCAATGCCCAATGCGATATCAAGACCTAATGAGCCTGTAGAGACCACATCCACGTCGATTTTGGCTGACTCGTCGCCAAGATACATGATGGTGTTTTTACCAAAGCTTTTCTCGATCTGTGCAAGTGCTGCCTTGAGTGCTTTTTCTTTATTTTCATCGACGCTGGTGGTCGCATCCTTCGCTTTTGTGCTCATATATTTGCCTAATTGATATTACTAAGTAAGTGTTAAACATCCAATAAATTCTTATTTATTATAACATAATTTTGCGTGCAAATTGCGATTTATCGTAGTGTTTTTATGTCTGAACATCGTATCAAATGTGAGCTAGAAAAACTTGCATTTAGGACTGGCACAATCATCAAAATAAAAGTTATCCACAAGTTCCACATAAAAAAATACACCAATTTGTGGAACATCTGCCAGCCTAATAAAATGTATTATTATGAAAATAGATTTGTCAATATCTAATTTTATAAATTTATAAGTTATTGATTTTATTTATAAAATAAAAGTTATCTACAATCATTGTGGATTTATGACAGTACGGTTAAAGTGCCTATTTATATGGCCTTGCTCGCAAAAAGCCCGCCTTTTCCACAAAGTTATCCACAGTTTTTGTGGATAATATTTTAAGCCCAATAAATTCAAAGCATTGCGTGACTGAAACGTAATTTTTAGCTAATTTTTAAGATTTTTTAAGGAGTGAATTTTACGCCAAAAAGTAGCATGTTTCACAAATATGACAAACGTAATTTTTTGTGAAACAGCTCAATTGGTGTGGGATTTGACAGCCAATGTGATGAATAAAAAAGACGACATTATATGCCGTCTTTGGGGTGATTTTGGGATTTTATACTTTTTGGTAGATGAGATCCCAAGAGCTGCGCCCATAATCAAAGCCGCGCTTTTCAAATTTGGTATAAGGGCGAAAATCTGGGCGCGGGGTGAAGTTACCTTGACCTGCGGTATTACGAAAAATAGGCATATTATCAAGTACTTCAAGCATCCATAGGGCATAATGCTCCCAGTCGGTGGCTGCGTGGAAAGTACCGCCTACCTTTAGGGTGCGAGCCACGATTTCCATGCGGTGCGTGGTGACGAAGCGGCGTTTGTAATGACGCTTTTTTTGCCATGGGTCTGGGAAGTATAGCTGAACGGTATCAAGGTGATTTTCGGGCAGATTCGTCAGTAGCTCGATGGCATCACCGCTTAGCACCTTGAGGTTGGTTAGTCCAAGCTCGTGAGCGATGTAGGCGGTGCGCCCGATGCCGGGTTCGTGCACTTCGATGCCAACGAAGTTGCGCGTTGGGTCGTTTTTTGCCATCTCGATCAGGCTGTCACCCATGCCAAAGCCAATTTCTAGCGTGATGGGCGCATTCTCGCCGTTTGGTGTGTCTTTAAAATAAGCCCTTAGATCGTGAATATCGCTGACATCACCCAATTTGCCAAGCTCAAAGCCTTGATTGATGATATAAGGTGCGTACTCATCAGAGGTTAGGGCGATTTCGCTTGATTGGCTCATGTGCGTGCGACGCTTCATGAACGTGTCGATTTGACGAAATTGTTCAGGCGTTTGGTTTAGGCGGCTGATCTGTTCGCTGATGGTGTCGCGGTCTGTGTCGGGAGTTTGGCGATCACCGCCAACAGGGGCGAGAAATTCTGCTTTTTGGG
>NZ_JAAELD010000121.1 GCF_024227015.1 Moraxella sp. | reverse complement strand
GTGGTAATGTCGTTGTCCCCCAAGAAAATGCCCATTCCATTGACGCCGACAACCCCGCCAGTTTCTGCACATGCCTTGATCTGTTCGTCAGTGATGTTGCGCTGGTGTTTCCAAATTGCGCTCGGATTGGAATGAGAGAACACCACAGGTTTTGATGTGTGTGACATGATATCCATCGTGGTTTTAAAGCTCGTGTGTGAGCAGTCGATCACCACACCAATGCGGTTCATTTCCTCCACGATGGCTTTTCCAAAAGAAGTCAAACCGATATCATCATCATGACACCCGCCAGCGGCCTCATTATTGAGGTTGTAGGCAAAAAGCATCTGCCGAACACCCAGTCGATGGTAGAGGCCGATCATATTGATATCGCCATTTAGGGCATTCATGCCCTCTATGTCAAATGACACAGCCAGCTTGCCTTCTTTTTTGGCGTTTTCGACATCATCTATCTTGTTTACAAGAATGAAGCGATCGTCATTGGCCAAAACCCAATTGCGATACGCAGCAAGCGTTGCGATGGTTTGTTGCCAATCCATTACATCAAAACCGACATTGATGCTGACATAGTCAACGCTATTTTCGCGCCAAGCATCTAGCAGATTAAGATTGATCTTGGGATCCGGGAAAATTCCTGCATGCGCGTCCCATATAAAAGACTGAGCACACATCTGCTCTATGTCACTAAGATGCTTCGAATATTTCATACAGTGTCACCCTCCCGATGGCTATTTTTTAATGACCACCGTCCGGTAGATATAGTGTGCCATCCAAAATTTTTGTCGCAACCCCGCCCACTTGCAAGCGATTGATCGCCCCGTCCCTCAAGGTGACAACCGATCGAATACTGCTGGGTCTGTTCATTTCAAATCCCTGTTCGGCTAAAACGATAAGCTGTTCACCGCTGTCCGCATGCACGACTTCG
>NZ_JAAELD010000120.1 GCF_024227015.1 Moraxella sp. | reverse complement strand
TATTACCAAAGATTCCTGCTACCGAAGCTAACCCTAATACTTTCAAAAACTCTCTTTTATTCATCACCATGTGCTCCTGAAAGGGCTAACGTTTCACATAAAGGGCCGAGCGATAGCGAGGTCCGGCGACCGAAGGGAGCGAATTTAATGTGATTGTTAGGTTGATGCATGTAACTCACGTTTAGCAGATGATATAACTCGAACTGCTGAACGAAGCAGAAAAAATACCAACCCGACAGCAACCGCGATATCTGGCCAACCTGACCCAGTAAACCAAACTGCGCCTGCTGCTATAAAGACTGAAATGTTCGAGGCAATATCGTTCCTTGAGCACTCCCATACTGAACTCATATTTACATCTTCATTTCGGTGTCGCCAAAGCAGAAAGAGGCAAACAGAATTTGCCACGAGCCCCAAAAGACTAAATGCACCCATGACTTCAAAAATGGGTAACCCTGGGACAAAAATTTTGTAAATAACTTGAGCCGAAACCACCAAGGCAGCCACAAGAATCAGGATACCTTTAAACAATGCCACTTTAGCTTTGGTGTTGGTGCTCCTTGTAACGGCATACATGCTCAAGGCATAAGTAAGAGCATCACCAAAATTATCAAGGCTATCAGCTAGTAGCGCGGTTGACCCGCCATATACCGCAGCACCTGCAATCACAATAAACATGACAGCATTTATGCCCAAGACAATTTTTAGTGTTCCAAGCTGCCGTTCTTCGCGCAGGGCATCAATAGAACAGCCACCGTCACAACATCCACTCATCTTTCGATTCTCTTTTTCAACCTAACGTTAAAGCTCAGCGGCACAGTCAAATTGGTCGCGGCTTTTGCGACAGCAAAATGGCGTACCAATTTTGCTGTGTCCGTTGCAGCTACTTGATACTCATTGAGGCCACCCCCTAAGATTTCGGGCTCGGCAACTTGCGTTACTATCCCTCTTGCTCTTAAAACAATGACTCAAGAGGTGACCTCAAATGAAATTCTACACGAAACAACATGATTTTTATTGCGGAAT
>NZ_JAAELD010000119.1 GCF_024227015.1 Moraxella sp. | reverse complement strand
TCTGGCGCTGCTGCTTCAGGCTTGATGCAAATCATCCCAGGTACCGCAAACCAAATCGCGCGTGGGCTTGGCGAGCGCACAGGTGACATGGGCAATCCTGATGCGAACATTCGTTACGGCACTTGGTTCTTAAGTGATTTGGCGGGCAAATCAGGCTATCAAATTGCCGTGGCCACCGCAGGCTATAACGCAGGACCAGGCGCGGCGCGCAGATGGCTACCTACCCACGGTCCGATTGGCGCTGATCAATATGTCGAGGCCATTCCGTACAGTGAGACGCGTGATTACGTGAAGCATGTCATGGAGAATGCAACGATTTATAGTACGCTACTTGGCAACCCAACGCCCATCAGTCAGCGCATGGGTACGGTATCGCCCAGATACTAAGTAAAATTAGCAGTGATAGCAAAAACATCGTTTATGATAAGCGGTGTTTTTATTTATTTGAATTGGTGGTTTCGCCGCTTGGCGTTTTATCCACCTGGGTCATTATTTTGTGTGGTTTTTATTGGGTGAATGTTTTATGATGAGTGTGTTTTAAGATATTTTTAGGTTTATGAAAATTATAAAATACATGGCGGTGACGGTTGTATCGCTATTAGCATTGCTGGTCATGGCTGCCATGCTAAGCTATCGACCACTGCCACAGAATGATGCGCGTACACCATCCATGACGCTGCCCATGGATGAATCAAGCTTGCTTGTCCATCACATCATGCAAGAGACAAGTCAGCATCCTGATAAGACGGGCGTTTATCCTTTTGCCAATGGTCTTGATTCTTTTGTGGCGCGATTGTCCTTGGTGGAGACGGCAAAGCATTCGCTCGATATTCGTTATTATATCTGGAAGAATGACATCTCAGGTGCGCTGCTGACTCAGCGGATATTCGCAGCGGCCGATCGTGGGGTGCGCGTGCGAATACTGCTCGATGATAACAGCATGGCGGGCATGGATGGTGTGATTAAGGCGCTGGATGATCATACTAATATCGAGGTGAGGTTATTTAACCCGTTCATGCATCGCCGTTTTCGCTGGATTGGTTTTTTGAATGATTTTGATCGGCTTAATCAGCGCATGCATAACAAATCATTCACCGCTGATAGCGCAATCTCGATCGTGGGTGGGCGCAATGTCGGCGATGAATATTTTGGTGCAGGCGATGGCATGATGTTCGCTGACATGGATGTGGCGGTGGTTGGTAAGGTGATGCCAGCGCTGAATGAAGATTTTGATCGTTATTGGGCGAGCGAACGCGCTTATCCTGCCGATGCGATCATTCCAGATCATACCAAGCCCGCTGCCATCAGCGCTAAGCCAATTAACGCAAAAGCCACCAAGCAGTACATCGATGAGCTTAGCCAGTCGGATTATGCCAGCAAACTGATTCATCACATGGTTGAATTTTATTGGACGGATGCCAGATTGATCAGTGATAATCCCATGCGTGTGGATGAGGAATGGGAGGATACTGTCACGTCTCAGATTGCGCCTTATTTTCAAAAGGCTAATAGCACCTTGACTATTGTTTCGCCTTATTTTGTGCCGACTGATGGCGGCGTGGTGCTGTT
>NZ_JAAELD010000118.1 GCF_024227015.1 Moraxella sp. | reverse complement strand
CTGCAAATGTCATGGATGTCAATTCACGTTTTGTTTTCAACGGTCAAAGCTGGAGCAAATTGAATAACACGCTTATGGTTGCTGACATAGCCGCTATGAATGCACTAACAATTGCTCAAACCGGCAATATCGCAAAAATTGCTCAAGTGGAAAATGGTCAACCATCCAGTTTTATTTATTCAGGTAAAGAATGGTTGCCCATGAATAATACTGAGGCTGAACATCATACTGTTGCAAACCTCGCCGAATTAAATCGACTGCCGGCTAAAGCGGGTGATCTGGTTGGTGTAATAGATGCTGGCAAAGGTAAATACGAACACTTTTTCTACGCTGATGGTGAGTGGAAAAAACAAATTCGAGGCGGTGATGCCGGCACGATTACCATTACCGCTCGTGATGGCATTCGCTTGTCTAGTGATAGTGCCATTACCACAGAATCAATCAGTGCCGGCGGTGGTGGCTTAATTATCAAAACAGATGGATTATTGCGTTTGACCAACAGCGACGTGACAACCAGCGTAGAAAAAGGGTTTGGACAAGGTGGCGATATGAGCGTCAATGCCAATTTTGTCGTGCTGGAAAATGGTAAAATTATAGCCCGTGCTAATGAGGGCGACGGTGGCAATATGAATATCACTACTACTGGCATTTATCGCTTTGGAGACGAATCAGCTAGTCCTATTGATGCCTCGTCAGAATTAGGCATTGATGGTGTTGTCACCATAGATTCACCCAATGAGAATGTGACAGAAGGCTTGTTATCATCCACAACGTCCTTAGAGACAAAGACCTTTTTGAAAGACCCTTGTGAAGTACACACTTGGGAAGAATATATCAATCGTAGCCATTTTGACATTCACCTCCCCATTGGGGGCAGTCCACAGTCGCCCTACGATTTAAAACCAAGTCGTTTATCCAATACGAGAGATCGTGCAAACACGAAGGCTCGCAAATCCAGCGTGATTCCAGAAGAGCAGTTGTTTTAATCGGATATTTAGAATTCGAGGTTAAAGTTTTTTCTTCAAAAAAACTTTAACCTCGAACCCAGTT
>NZ_JAAELD010000117.1 GCF_024227015.1 Moraxella sp. | reverse complement strand
TGAAATCAAAGATTATGAATGGCTCGAAGAAAACGATGCCACCAATCCATTTAAACCCGTCAGCTCAACCTATGTGGCAAACACCAAGCTGACCAAAAAACTCGATGAAAAACTGCAAAGTAAAATCATTAAAAAACCGTTTAAAATGCCTACCTTAAACAGACCCCATTCGATACAGGTAGACTCGCAAATCACTGAGCCAACTCAGACAAAGCAGCCTAGTGTAGATAGTGTAGACGTATCGCAAGCTATGCCAACTATCGATGACGCATCTATGATGTCTGCTATGTCTGCTGCAAGCACAGGGGAGCTAGCGGATAAACGAATCTCTGAGCCTATGACGGGTGTAGAGATGGCTGAACAGGACACGGCTATTGATGTATCAGATTTGGATGATTTAGCCGATAGCCTAGATGCGGGATATGAATTATCACAAAATCCTGTGCTAGAGTCATCATTCGAGGGCATTAAAACAGAGGGCTTTGAAGCAGAAAGTATTGAAGTAGAAGGCATTGAAACACCAACCCCCTCAGTCGCGTCACTATTGGGCATGCGACAAGTTTCACCGCAAGCTATTGCTAATGCCTCAAATGACAGTGCCACCGCACCGGTTGTAGCGGAATTTTCGACCCCTGCAGCAAGTCCGATGCCAACCCAAATAGCACGTCCAGCGCAAGCCGTCACCCAGATTACTGGTAACGAGATTGATGCCCCCGAGATTGATGGTAATCAGATAACGTCTTCAATACCGACCCATAGTCGTTCGGTGGAATCTGAGTTACTCGACGAAATCGAACAGCCCGCAGCGACTCAGGTCAACCAGCCGCTCAATATCAATGACGATAGCCTATTTAGTCAGAAATCGCGTGCCATGCAAACCGCAGCTTATCGTGCCAATTTAAGCCCGTTACCTGAGTTATCGCTGCTTGATTTGCCTGACCCTGACCGCAAGCCAAGCTATAGCCGCGAACAATTGCAGCAGTTATCAGCGCTATTAGAAATCAAGCTACAAGAATTTAATATCAAAGCAGAAGTGGTCAATGCGCAAATGGGTCCAGTGGTGACACGCTTTGAAGTGTCACTGGCGCCAGGGCTTAAAGCAAGCAAGGTGACGGGTATTGCCAAAGACTTGGCGCGCTCGCTATCGATGGCATCGGTGCGTGTGGTAGAAGTCATTCCAGGTAAACCTTATATCGGTATCGAAGTGCCCAATCCGCAGCGCCAGATGGTACGACTCATCGAACTGCTGAAAACAGAAGCTTATCAAGACCCCGATGGCTTAATCAGCATGGCAATGGGTAAAGATATTGCAGGTAGACCGGTTATTGCGGATTTGGCCAAAGCGCCACATATGCTAGTAGCAGGTACCACAGGCTCGGGTAAATCCGTGTTGGTGAATTCGCTGTTATTGTCAATGCTGCTCAAATACACACCAGAGCAGCTGCGATTGATTTTGATTGACCCCAAACAGCTCGAGCTTGCCAACTATGGCGATATTCCGCATCTGCTCACCCCCGTAGTCACCGATATGACCGAAGCAGCCAGTGCTTTGGCGTGGAGTGTGGCGGAGATGGAACGTCGTTATCAGCTGATGTCATTATTCAAAGTGCGTAAGCTTGATGAATTCAACAAAAAAATCATGGCAGCTGAACAAAGTGGTGAGCCGTTACTGGATCCACTTTGGCGACCCAATGACAGTGTCAGCCAAGATAGAGCGCCAAAATTAAAACCGTTACCACAAATTGTGATTGTGGCGGATGAGTTTGCCGACATGATTATGCAGGTAGGTAAACAAGCCGAGGAGTTGATTACGCGTTTGGCGCAAAAATCGCGTGCTGCAGGGATTCATTTGATTTTGGCGACCCAGCGCCCCTCAGTGGATGTGATTACTGGTTTGATTAAAGCCAATATTCCCGTCCGTGCCGCGCTTCGCGTCAACTCAAAAGTCGACTCGCGTACCATTTTGGATGCCGGTGGCGCAGAGGATATGCTTGGGCATGGGGATATGCTGTTTTTAGGACCTGGTCAAATCGAGCCTAACCGTGTACATGGTGCTTTTATCAGCGATGCGGAAGTCAACCGTGTGTGTGATGCATGGCGCGAGCGAGGCGCACCTAACTATATTGATAATATGTTTGATAATTTTGAGCTAAGCTCAGCGCCAAGCAGTAGCGATGCTAGTGGGTCTAGCAATGGCGAAGAAGACCCGCTGTATGATGATGTAGTGGCGTTTTTGCTTGAAACTCGTAAGGTCTCTGCATCAAGTATTCAACGCAAATTTAGTATCGGCTATAACCGCGC
>NZ_JAAELD010000116.1 GCF_024227015.1 Moraxella sp. | reverse complement strand
GCGCGTACACTCGGTAGCGTGCATGCCCTGCTGTTGGCCTGTATGCATCGTGTAACGACCCTGCCCTTTGGTATCGCTGACCGTTTTATCTGGTTATTTGACATGTATCTGTTGGCTGCATCATTTAGCAATACCCAATGGCAGCAGTTTTTGGCCCTGGCTAATGAGCGTTCGATTTGTGGCAGTTGCAAGCATAGCCTTGATGCTGCTGCTGAGATTTTCCCACTTGATATTCCCACCGGGATTATGGCCGGGTTGGAAAAAGCAGCCCAAAACGAAGTATTTAAACCCGGTGTAGAGATGAAGCGCTGGCAGTACTATCTGCAGGTGTTCAAATCGACCCGTGGTACGGCTAACAAGGCCCGTTTGCTTAAAGAGCACTTTGTGCCATCGGGTGATTACATGATGGAAAAGTACCAAACAAGTAATAGACTGGTTTTGCCTTTTTTGTACGTGCACCGCGTGTTTGCCGGTTTGAAGCGGTATTTCTAAGGATTCGCCCCCGTAGGGTGCGTTATTCATAACGCACCGATTCCACCCGCTACATTCCATTAACTTCATTCTGCAACTGCTCAATCTCCGCTTTCAACAACTCATACTCATTCATCTTACGACGCAGGAATGCCACAGAAATACGTGTCTTGGCATCAATCCCCGATGGGGTAAGTTTATACAGGTAGGCGCTTTTGTTATTTGAATTGTGGAAATTTCTCGCCTTGATAAAACCTTTGTC
>NZ_JAAELD010000115.1 GCF_024227015.1 Moraxella sp. | reverse complement strand
CTGAAGTGGATGCCAGACTGTCCTTTGATACCCAAGGCACTGTCGATAAAGCTTTGGAATTCATTAAATTATATGAAGAATTGGGCGTTGATAAATCCAAAATCCTAATCAAAATAGCTGCGACTTGGGAAGGCATCAAAGCCGCCGAAATCCTAGAAAAACAAGGCATCGCTTGCAATCTAACCCTGCTATTTACCGAAGCTCAAGCGCGCGCTTGTGCAGATGCCAATGTCACGCTCATCTCACCTTTTGTGGGTCGTATTACCGATTTTCAAAAAGCTCAAGAAGGCGTCAATGACATTGCCATTGAAGACGACATGGGCGTTAATTCCGTCAAAAGCATCTACGAATCCTATAAAAAACATGGCTATCGTACAGAAGTGATGGGTGCAAGCTTTAGAAACATCCATCAGTTGATCGCCTTGGCAGGCTGCGACCTACTCACCATCTCGCCTGCACTGCTTGATGAGATGGCTAATAGCAGCCTCCCCGTTCCCAAGGCACTTGATTATCAAGGCGACGTTCTGTCAAAGCCAGCGCCATTGACCGAAGCAGAATTTCGTGCCATGCAAGACAACGAACCTTTGAATACCTTGTTAATCAAAGGCATTGACGGATTTATCCAAGCACGTGAAACGCTGGCAAATCATCTAAGCCAAGCTTAATTTATGCCAAAGAAAAACCGTGCTATTTAGCACGGTTTTTTTGTGGATAATTGAGAGGCTTAATTTACCAGATTAAATTACGCGCGGTGTTCTGGCTGATGAATCCATCAGGAACTTGCCCATTGGCCGACTGCCATTTGGCAAAAGCGCGGCGCGTATTAGAACCTGCCACACCATCAACACCGCCAGTATCAAAACCTTGAGCGGTTAGGTTTCTTTGCAGGGTTTGGATTTGGGTGCGAGACAGCGGCTCTTCATAAGTTGGCCATGACGCCACCAGTCCACTGCCACCGCCAATGCGTTTCGCCAGTAATGAAACACCTAGCGCATAGCTTGATGAATTGTTATAGACTTTGATGACATCGAAGTTCGGCGTTAATAGCAGCGCAGGTCCATTTTTACCTTCAGTCAGCCATAGTTCTGATAGATATTGACCGCCGAAATATTCACCACTTGCTGAAGTAAGG
>NZ_JAAELD010000114.1 GCF_024227015.1 Moraxella sp. | reverse complement strand
TTATTCATAAAATCAAATAAAAACCAAGCCACAGCCCGGTTACACACTTTTAAAATATAAATGCGTTCTAGAAAAACACCGCCACCAAATGCAGCCATCCTGCCAACAGACCCGTGATCGCACCCAATACGACAAGTGTCATCTCATCTTCTTTAAAGGCAGGTCTTAATAAATTCTGAAATTCTTGAGGTGACAGTGCACGAATACGACTCTCAAACAAACCAAAGATTTTACTTGCTCGCGATGTATTCAATTCAGGGCTACGAATTGGCACCATGGTCGCATCGATTGATTTATCAATGATTGTATCTTTAAATTCATCAAGCTCACGGCTTGTCATGCCCATTTTTAGAGTTGTGGCGACCACAGGCGACTCTAGCAGATCATATAGGTGCTTTTTCATTAGAGTGCGCGTTTCATCTGCCTTGGCACCATACATCATCTCATGCATGATGTTTTCCAGGGTGACCAGCTCATTTACCACGATCTCAGCGAACACGCTAGACACCTCGTCTTGGCGCTTCATAAAACCACCCTGCCAAGAATAACGGTGAATGTGTGGCAGCATCAGATGTACACCATCTTCATCGCGGTGGAATATGCGAATAAAGGTAATATAGCGCGGCTCAACAGGATTAAACACCATCCAAATGGCAATCCAATTCGTCAACGCACCCCAGATCGCCGCAAAGAAAGGTACCGTCCAATGCTGTGGCACAAAATAAAAAATCCCCATCTGAATAATACCAAACCCAAAACCAATCAAGGCACTGATTTTCCAGATAAAGTTAATTTCTTTTTTGCCCACCCTTAGGAACATATCCACCATCAGCTTACGATCGCTTTCCATCTTACGGACGATCATCTGACGCATGTCCACCAGACTTTCAACATTATAAGTCAGGTCTAACACCAAGGATTTCATCACCGTCGCAAGCTCTTTATGTGCATGGGCGTAGATACGGCGACGAATCGCGTAGGGCATGTTGTTCCAGATTCCTTGATGGCGCTCTAGCATGATCTCATCAATCAGCTGCTCAAGATTTTTATCAACCGTACTGGTGATAAAATCCGCCATCTCTTCAGGCTCCATCGCCTGAAAAAACTCATCAAGCTTGCCCAGCTTCGATAAAGTCTGATCAACAATCACGCCTGAGATTTTGCCAGCCTTAGCCGGTACGATACCCTGCCAGCCTAAGCCCTTTAAGCCAAAAGGCATGCCATTAATGGGAATGCCCCAAAACTTGATCGGGCGAAACAGCATCTCAAGCGCCATCCAAACATGCGCCCAAGTCACGAATGCCGTGACGGGAGGAATGGTTAGCATTGCTATAAATTCAGGATGTTCGGCGAGAGCCTGCCAAATGGACGTAAACATATCAATAAAATTAAATAAAAGCGTTTGGTATTTTATCACAATTTCATCGAACTGTCAGATTTTCCTGATTGATAAATCAGCACATTTCGATAAGATAAATCAACCGACACAGCTTATTGGTTACTGCAATTTTCAATCCAAATCTATCGTTTTAACCCATCATCACAACCGAATAAATGCTATAATAAGCGCCATCTTAATCACCATCATATTAAGCATGAATCGCACCACCAGAACCCCAAAGAGCAACAAATCAAACAAATCAAACACGCCCACCAATCAAGTTCGCATCATCGGCGGGCAATTTAAACGCCGTAATATCAGCTTCATTGATGCTGACGGCCTTCGCCCCACCCCCGACCGCCTACGCGAGACGATTTTTAATTGGCTCATGGGCGAGCTTCAAGATGCTCGGGTTTTGGATGTGTGCGCAGGTTCTGGCGCATTAGCATTTGAATGCTTATCTCGTGGTGCATCTTTTGCGACATTGATCGAGGCAAATACCGCACAAGCCAGCCAATTAAAATACTCGGCCGATACCCTTAAGCTGACCAAAACCGATATTCAGATTATCAATAACACCGCCCAAAAAACCCTGCCCACCCTAGGCTCGCCCTACGACATCATATTTATTGATCCGCCATATGCACTGAACCTATGGCATGATATTATTAACGCCATCATCACACATAATCTATACCATGCGGATACGTTGTTTTATGTAGAGAGCGATCAGACTTTAGAGCCGCTATTAAATAGCTTCGATATTCGTTGGGTAAAATCCGCCAAAGTCGGGCAAGTTTTTGCAGGAATTTTTCAATTAAATCCCTTGTAATATAAAGCACATTAACAATGCATTTATCACTTCAAAATATCAAAAGCAATTATAGCAGTTTTTATCAAAAATACTTGCCAGATTGGATATCATTTGGTATAATCCAAAACTGTTTTTTGAGAGCCCTTCGTTTCCCAACTCTTAAAGCAAGTAAAATCAAGCCTTTTGGCTGTTTTTTTATTTGTAAACTCTCAAACTCAACTAAATAGGTTTTATATGACTACTACTATCAGTGCCAAACCCGCTGAAGTTGTACATGACTGGTATGTCGTGGACGCTGAAGGCAAAACGCTAGGTCGTCTAGCTTCTGAGATTGCTTCTCGTCTACGTGGCAAGCACAAGCCATCGTACACTCCACACGTTGATACTGGCGATTATATCGTTGTTATTAACGCTGACAAAATCGCCGTTACTGGCAAAAAAGCAGAAGACAAGAAGTACTATCGTCACACTGGTTACCCGGGCGGTATCAAAGAGACTAACTTCACTAAACTTCTTGCTCACAAGCCAGAAGACGTATTGCACAAAGCCGTTAAAGGTATGCTACCAAAAGGTCCTTTGGGCTATGCGATGATCAAAAAGCTAAAACTGTATGCGGGTACTGAACACCCACACGCAGCTCAGCAGCCACAAGTTTTAGACATCTAAGGAGATAAACATGGAACGCAATTATGGTACAGGTCGCCGTAAGACTTCTACTGCCCGTGTTTTCTTGTCTAAAGGCACTGGCAACATCGTAATCAACGGTAAATCACTAGACGAATACTTTGGTCGTGAGACTTCTCGTATGGTCGTTCGTCAGCCACTAGAACTACTAGACGTAGCTACCAGCTATGACCTATACATCACCGTTACTGGTGGTGGCGCAAGCGGTCAAGCAGGTGCGATCCGTCACGGTATCACTCGTGCGCTTATCGAATCTGACGAAAGCCTAAAACCTGCTCTAAAAGCAGCTGGCTTCGTTACTCGTGATGCTCGTGAAGTTGAACGTAAAAAATTGGGTCTACGCAAAGCACGTCGTCGTCCACAATTCTCAAAACGTTAATTCTTACGATTGCGAATTTACAAAAAACTCTCGTTTTGCGAGAGTTTTTTTATACCTGCTAATCACGATTAAAATAATTTGTCCAAAAGATAAATTCTTAATAAATTAACAATTATCAAGTGGTAATCATTGCTCAAAATATTGATCTTAGTTAATAAAAATAGCCATTTA
>NZ_JAAELD010000113.1 GCF_024227015.1 Moraxella sp. | reverse complement strand
GAGCGATGATAGGGATTTGAGTGCGGTGAGATTACCAACCTTTGACCACGCCGTCTTTAAATTGCTTTTTGGCTTCGGCTTCTACTTCATCAGTTTGATAGGCTTTGGCGAAGTTTTGGATGGCTGCAGAGTCTTTATTGTCGGTGCGAGCAACGATGATGTTCACATATGGCGATTCTTTGTCTTCGACAAATACAGCATTTTCGCTGACAGTTAGGCCGGCTTGACCTGCATAGTTGTTGTTCACCACAGCGATATCCACATCATCTATGGCGCGAGCTGCCACAGAGGCATCCACTTCTTTGATCACCAGATTTTTTGGATTTTCGATGATGTCGTTGGTGGTTGAGAATAGGTTATTGCGGTCTTTTAGTTTGATCAGACCTTGTTTTTCAAGCAAAATCAGCGCACGAGCTAGGTTCGATGGATCGTTTGGCACAGCGATGATGGCGCCGTCTTTTAGCTCAGAGAGGTTTTTGATTTTGGTTGAGTAGCCTGCTAGTGGATAGACAAAAGTATTGCCAACGATGGCTAGGTTATCCAGACCTTTTTCTTGGCTGTCTTTATCCAGATATGGCTTATGCTGCATGGCGTTAGCGTC
>NZ_JAAELD010000112.1 GCF_024227015.1 Moraxella sp. | reverse complement strand
GATAAAACCATTTGCCAAATACCCATGCCACTATCCATGCCAACAGATTGGCGAAATCTTGCCAATTTTAATACGCCTGATGAATTTAGATTGGCATTGTCGTATTTTAAAAACAACCCACAAAAAGAGCAATCATGAATCTTACCCATTTAGACAAAGACGGCAACATCACCATGGTGGATGTGGGCGACAAAATCGCCACCGCACGCACCGCGAGTGCACAGGGCAAAGTGGTGTTCGCCCCTGACGTGTACCGCCACATCAAAGACACAGACGGCATGACCAAAAAGGGCAGTATTATCCAGACCGCCCACATCGCAGGGATTATGGCGGGCAAAAAAACGCACGAGCTGATACCCTTATGTCACGCCTTACCTCTTGACACCATCAAGATGAGCTTTGAGTATGCCGATGACGAGTGTGCCATCGTGGTGGGGGCGACCGCCAAAGTTACCCACAAGACAGGCGTTGAAATGGAAGCCTTGACCGCTGTATCGGTGGCGTGCCTTACCATCTATGACATGACCAAGGCAATCAGCCATGACATCATGATAACTGACATTCATCTGACCCAAAAAACAGGGGGAAAAGCCGATTATGACAAATAACAACCAAACGCTTGATACGATAAGCCTTACCGTGCTGTACTTTGCCAGCCTTGCTGAACAAGCAGGTAAGGATAGCGAGACTGTGCAGACTGACAGCGATGATTTGGCGGTGATTTATAATGAGCTGTCCGCCAAATACGGCTTTGATTTACCCCAAGACAAAGTGGCGGTTGCCATCAATCACGAGTTTGGCAGTTGGGGCGATAGTGTTTCATTAGGCGATACGATTGCCTTTATTCCGCCTGTGGCAGGGGGTTGATATGAAAACGGTTCATGATAATGCGTTAATCACAAGTCTGCCTATAGATGAAGCCTATGAGCTTGCCCGAGTGGACGGTTTTGCTTTGTCGGATTGCCCCATTGATGATAGATTGTTAAAATCGTATCTATTAAACGACACCGCAGGGGCGTTGGTAACGTTTGAAGGGTGGGTGCGTAACCACAATAATAAGCGAGCGGTAAGCCGTCTGACTTATTATGGCTATGAACAGCTTGCCATCAATCACGGGGCGAAGCTCATCCGTGAAGCCAAAGCGAGCTTTGACATCACGCACGCTGTCGCCATTCATCGCGTTGGCGAGCTTGGCATTGGCGATATGGCGGTGTGGATTGGGGTGTGTGCGTCTCATCGCACGCCTGCATTTGATGCCTGCGAGTGGCTACTAAACGCCATCAAAGCTGACATTCCTGTGTGGAAGCAGGAGTTCTATGACGATGACAGCAGTTTGTGGTTGTCTAATAATGGCTAGATGATTGGGATGAAGATGACAAAATTTAGCCTAATGGCGTGTGGCGTGCTACTTTTGACGGCTTGTCATGATGACAAAAATGCCACGTCCGCCCCAACCGACACCATCACGCTCTACGCCGCCATCAGCGTGAGTGATGTGATGAATGAGCTGATTAAAGACTATGAAACCACCCATCACACCAAAGTCAACGTCTCTTATGCAGGGTCATCAACCCTAGCCAAGCAGATTGAGCAGGGGGCGGGGGCGGATGTGTTTGTATCGGCAGATATGGACTGGGCAGAGTATCTTGTCAAAGCTGACAAAGTACAAGCAAGCACGCCCTTACTAAAAAACCGCCTTGTGCTTATCCATCCAAAAAATACGCCCATCACAATTGACATGACCGCACAAACGCTGAACGGTCAGTTTGATGGTAAGCTCTGCACAGGACAGACCGACAGCGTGCCTGTGGGCAAATACGCCAAGCAAGTCCTAACCGCCAAAAACTGGTGGCAAGGCATACAAGGCAGATTGGTGGAGACGGCAGACGTACGCACCGCCCTAAACTTTGTCGCTAGGGGCGAATGCACGCTTGGGATTGTCTATGCGACCGATGCCAAGATGAGCGATGAGGCGGGCATTGCTGGCGAATTTACCACGACCGACCATGCACCTATCGTCTATCCTGTGGTGCAACTTACCCAAAGTGCCAACGCTCACGCCTTTTATGACTACCTACAAAGCAATACTGCCAAAACGGTTTATAAAAAATACGGCTTTGATGTGGTAGAATAATGCCTTTGATTAACCGCCGTTATCCATGCTAAGCCCTGATGAAATCGCCATTTTGACCTTATCATTTAAGGTTGCTTTTTGTTGCTTGCTTATCAACATTGTGCCTGCCGTATTGGTGGGTTATTGGCTTGCTCGTAAGGAATTTTGGGGTAAGTCGCTTGTTGAGACACTGATTTTTTTACCCCTTGTGTTGCCCCCTGTCGTGCCAGGGTATATTTTGCTTGTGCTGTTTGGCAATCAAGGCATAATTGGCAAGCACCTATCGGCTTTGGGACTAGAATTTGCCTTTAATTGGAAAGGGGCGGTGCTGGCAAGTGCGGTGATGGGCTTTCCGCTCATGGTGCAGTCGGTACGCCTTGCCATGCAGATGGTGGATAAGCGACTTGAGATGACCGCTCGCACGCTTGGAGCGTCTGATGTGGCGGTGTTTTTTGGGATAACATTGCCCCTTGCGTGGGGTGGGATTTTGGTGGGGGCGATATTGTCCTTTTGTCGCAGTCTTGGCGAATTTGGGGCAACCATCACTTTTGTGGGCAATGTGGCAGGCGAGACACGTACGTTGCCGCTTGCCATTTATAGCCTGCTCCAACAAGCAGACAGCGACCATGCCATTATGCGACTTTTGGTTTTGTCGGTGGCAGTGGCGTTTTGTGCGTTGTGGTTTTCGCAGTGGTACACCCGCCATCAGTCCGCCAAATTACAAGGATAAGCCATGTTTGATTGTCAATTTCGTCTAACTCTTGGCAAAAAAACGCTTGATCTCAGCCTTGTCAAATCAGCGCCTGTGGTGGGAGTTTTTGGGCGGTCGGGGGTGGGCAAAAGTAGCATTTTGCACGCTTTGGCAGGGATTGTTACGCCCACAGAGGGACATATTATCATTGATGGGCAAGTGTGGTTTGATGATAAGACCAATCTGTCGCCCCAAAGTCGGCGTGTGGGGCTGGTCTTTCAAGATGCCCAGCTGTTTCCTCATAAATCAGTCATGGACAATCTGCTGTTTGGGTACAACAACATCATGCCAAGTGATAGGCGATTTAGCCCTCATGAGATGATTGACTTATTAAAACTTGATACTCTGACCCACCGCCCCCCAAAAAACCTATCAGGGGGCGAAAAACAACGTGTTGCCTTGGGGCGTGCGTTGCTATACTCGCCAAAGCTACTGCTATTTGATGAGCCATTATCCGCCTTAGATCGTGAGCATAAGGACGAGATTTTGCCGTTTTTTGAGCATATTCGTGATACGCTGGCAATTCCCATGCTGTACGTTAGCCACGACAAAAGTGAGATTGAGCGATTGACGGATGAGGTGCTTTATTTATAAAGCTTTTGGTCAATCATCTCTCATACACAAACGCATCTGCCAGCTTATCAAAGCCATTGACACTGACCTTCAGGTCATGAATCAGTCCATCTTCTAGTCCATAAATCCAGCCATGTACGGACAATTTTTGTCCCCTGTGCCATGCGTTTTGGACGATGGTGGTGTGGCAGACGTTGGTCACTTGGCGTTTAACGTTAAGCTCGCAAAGCAGGTCGGTCTGCTCATCAAGGGTAAGATTGGCAAATTTATCCAAATACTGATAATGAATACCCTTTAGCGAGCGTAGCCAGTTGTCAATCAGCCCAAATTCTTGGTGCGACAACGCCGACCGTACCCCACCGCAGCCATAATGACCACAGACGATGATATGCTCAACCTTTAGCATGTCCACTGCATATTGCAGGGCGGAAAGCAGATTCATGTCGGTGGCAACCACCATGTTGGCCACATTACGATGGACAAACAACTCCCCTGGCATTAGTCCCACCACTTCATTGGCAGGCACACGACTGTCAGAACAGCCAATCCAAAAATACTTGGGCGACTGCTGGCGAGCAAGGCGGGAAAAATAATCAGGGTCTCGGGCGGATAGGCTCTCTGCCCAGAAGTGGTTGGAGTCAAGTAAGTCGGATAGCATGATGAATACCAAATAAAACCAAAATATGACTTTAAAATAGCACACCCGACCAAATCCACCATACCAAATACAGGCAGGATGGCTTAGCCAAAGGAGGTAGTTTTGGTGTGGGGATCAGCACTTTTGGGGAATGTGGTTTTTGAGATGGTTTGGCTAAGATGACACAAAATGGCCATACCAATAACATCATGAAATTAAACGACATATCTCATCAGGCGTACCTATTGGCATTAGAGAGCTATCCCATCTTTGCGCTACTGCCAAACACTGAGCAAGGCACTGACATCAAAAAATCCCTATTATCGATGGTGTCCATCCACGAATACACCAAAGGCGAGATTGTGTTCTTGCAGCACAGTCCTGTAGTGAATTTGTATTTTTTATTGGATGGGCGAGTGGACTGCCATCGGCAGCTGCCCAGCGGTCAAGAATCGCTCATCGCTCAGTATGACAGTATCGGACTTATTAACGAAAGCGTGCTATGGGATTGGCAAAAGACCGATCGTGATGACCTGTCTGCATTTCAAAACAAAGAAACCATCGCCGCCAAACATTCGGCGCTACTTAGCACCAAAGGCGGCATCCATCAGCTTACCGCCACCAGTCGCGGTACGTCACTCGTGGCAAGCCTGTGCGTGGAGAGTTATTTTAAGACGCTTGATGAGTTTGAGCTTGGCGGACTTTTAAAATGGTTCTGCGAATGCATCAGTAAGCGACTGCACCATCACATTGTCAGCAGTGATTTGTTGGCTTTCGTGCAGGCAAAATCTAAGCTAAGCTATTATTTCATCACACATTATCCGATCGATAAGCCCTTTAAGTTGTTATGCACCCAAAAGCAGCTGGCGGGACAAATTGGTCTGCGTCCAGAGACTTTATCACGCACCTTAAAAGAAATGATGGCGGCAAACCTTATCAAAAAAGAAGGCGCCACCTATCAAATCATCGACATCGAAGGGCTGTTAGCCTTGGTTAGTGAATAAGCTAGCTTGGTAAATGATTAACCGCCCACACGGCAGCTTCCACGCGCGTGCGAAGTCCGATTTTCGCCAGTATGTGCTTAACGTGCACCTTGACGGTGGATTCGGCAATGCCCAGCTTATTACCGATCATCTTATTACTCATGCCATCTTTGATCATGTGAAGCACTTGTAATTCTCTGTCGGTAAGGTCTAGCGTGGCTTCTGGCTGGTTGGGTTTTCGCATGGCGGCCGCTAGAATGGGCGCAAGTGCAGGGCTGATCACAAGCTCCCCGCGCAGGATTCGGCGAATGTTACCGATGATCTCCTCAGGCTCCATGTCCTTTAATAGATAACCATCAGCACCCAGCTCCAGTGCATCTTGCACGTCTTTTAGGTTATCTGACACCGTGAATAATAAAACCTTCACGTCAATCTCACGTTCGCGCACGGCTTTTAGTGTCTCAATGCCATTCATGATGGGCATGTTGTGATCCAATACGATAAGATCAACATCATGCTGTGCCAAGAAGTCAAGCGCCTCACCGCCGTGATGGGCTTGTCCTATGACACTAACGTCAATCTCCAGATTCAACAAATCAGACAGTCCGCGTCTTAGCATCGGATGATCATCGACGAGCAGTAGTTTGGCGGGGTTTGCGGCGGTGTATATCTTTTGACTCATGAGTTACCTTTTGGCTGATATTGTAATATTGGCTTTGTTAATTTAATGGGTTACTTGATGATTTAATTCGTCATCGAGTGCCTGTGTTAGGGTGTTAATTTCGTCATCACTCCAGCTGTTTAGCTTGGGTTCTGGGCGTGGTGATTTGGATTGTTTTAAGAAAAATTGCGGCATGAATCGAACCGAGACCTGCGTACCGTGTGGTACGGCGTTAGAGATGTCAATCATGCCGCCAAGGTTCACAGCGCGCTCACCCATGGTGCTAAGTCCGTAATGCCCCTGTTTTTGTTTGTCGCTTTGTTCGATGCCGATGCCGTCGTCTTTGATGATCATGACGACATCTTGGCTGGCACTGTCTTGATATAGCGCAAGGCTTACGTGACTGGCCTTGGCGTGTTTTAGGATGTTAGAGAGTGCCTCGCGCATGATCTGTAATAGGTCGATCTGTTCTGAAGCGGACAGATGTACGGTTAGAATCTGATTGTCAAAGGAGGTGCTAAACCCGCCTTTTTTGGCAAATTCATCCATCGTCGCAGACAGAATTTCATTAAAATCCCCGCCATCGATACGCAGGCGAAATGTGGTCAATAGATCGCGCAGCTGTCCATAGGCGGCATTTAGCCCCTCTGTCATCTGAGCAAGTAGCTGAGCCTGTTTGGTGTGAGATTCTGACAGAAGGGCACGAGTTTCATCATCAAGCGAGCTTTGGCTTTGCTGCATGAGCGTTTTTAGTATGCTTAGCTGTATCTTTAGATATGATAATGACTGAGCGATGGAGTCGTGCAGTTCGCGCGCTAGGGTATTGCGCTCTTCGGACAGTAGCAGCTCTTGTTCTTGTTTTTTCTTTTCTTTTGAGACGAGTGCCAGCGCAACCAAGTTGGCAAGCGCAATCAATAAATCCTCTTGGGGTAAGAATTGATTGTCGTCCAGATTTACCACGTCGATTTTTAGCTGGCTTTCTTTGGCGTTATTGACGAGCAGCTCGCCCCAGCGTCTGCCCGATGCTTCGATGGAGATGATGCGTGTGTTGCTGTGCGCTTTTAATTGGCATTCATCACAATCCTCGGGCGTACAAAACTCAGGAATCTCCTTATCTGACAGCGATAGGATGATGTTGTTTTGATTGTCTTCTTCGTGCAGACACAACGACATCTCGCTGTTGGGCAGTAGGGTGGAGAATTCCTTGACCAGAGATTGTAGCTGTAGGCTGGATAAGTTGCCTGCGACGATTTTTTGAGCGAAGTTATACAGCGCATAGATTGCCTGATTGGCCTGCGTAAGGTGTGCGGTGGTGCGACGAACCTCGCTTTTTAATTGGCTTTGATGCGTGTTGATGGTACTAAGCATTGCGCTCATCGCATCGGAGAGCT
>NZ_JAAELD010000111.1 GCF_024227015.1 Moraxella sp. | reverse complement strand
TTAAAAATGGCTCTACAAAATGATAAATCAAGCGATCAAAGCTGATGAGAATCGGTGATCAAAGTCATGAGAATACGCAAAAGCCGTTGCAGTAATACAACGGCTTTTTTGTGTGTGTGTTTAGACCCTGTAGACGCACAGCTTACTGGCGTGTTGGGCGCAGCCCAAAAGGTGTTTAATTGTTGTTGGCGCATACTTTGTTTGCTTTTGGCTCATTGAGGGATTAGAAACCTAATTCAAGGTTTTGTCGCGCTGGCGACAGCAGCCAAAGAGGGGCTGCCGCTGGTCCCTCTCTGGACACTCTCAGCGCACCCGAGCATCACGCTATTTCCTTCTAATAATTAATTGATGTGAACCTAAGCGGCGAAGATAGGCCATCCATGGCCTAGTTTCGCCTTATCGCGCATCCATGCGCGATATTACTCATCAATTACTTATTTTCAGGGCGTGATGACGGGGGAGGGTGTTAAACGTGAGGTTGGTGTTTGGTCTTGGCATATAGGAAATCAAAGAGGTCAAGTCTTGACTTTAGACATCAAGAGTCTAGATTTATAGTTTACTGCTTATTGAGTGAATTGCTATGTCTAGGCCGCTGCGAATAGAGTATGAGAATGCGTTTTATCATGTGATGAATCGTGG
>NZ_JAAELD010000110.1 GCF_024227015.1 Moraxella sp. | reverse complement strand
TTTATCTTAAAAATCAACCAAAACCGCTTACGCCTTTGGTGGCAGACAGCTCGCCAAATGCTTGGCAGGGTCGGTGTCATATGCTTTGATGGCATCTTCTACCGTCATGCCTAACGCCTTGGCAACACCCATGCCATAATCAGCGTGGCAGGCGTGGCAGTTGCGGATATGGCGGTATTTGATGAATTCCAACGCATCGCCCATTGCCCCTGCGGTATTGTCAAACAGGGCTTGCTTTTGCTCATCGCTCATGAGATTGAACAAGGCTCGTGGCTGGCTAAAATAATCGCTGTCGTCTTCACGAAAATCCCACTGCTTGGCATCGCCACTGATTTTTAGGGGTGGCTCGGCGTACTGGGGCTGTTCTTGCCATTGTCCAAAGCTGTTTGGCTCATAATGCGGACGTCCGCCATAGTTGTCGCCCACTCGCCCTTGACCGTCTCTGTGGTTTGAGTACACAGGGCAACGTGGGGCATTGACAGGGATTTGGTTGCGGTTTACGCCCAAGCGATAACGCTGTGCATCGGCATAGTTAAACAGGCGAGCTTGGAGCATACGGTCGGGCGATACGCTAATCCCTGGTACAAGATTGCTTGGGGCAAAGGCGGATTGCTCCACGTCCAAAAAGAAGTTTTCTGGATTGCGATTTAGCTCAAATTCGCCCACTTCGATGAGTGGATAGTCGCCTTTTGGCCACACTTTGGTTAGGTCAAATGGGTGATAAGGCACTTTTTCGGCGTCCGCTTCTGGCATGATTTGTACGTACATTTTCCATTTTGGGAAATCGCCACGCTCAATGGCATCAAACAAATCACGCTGATTGCTCTCACGGTCTTTGGCGATGACCGCTTCGGCCTCGCTATCGGTTAGGTTTTGGATACCTTGCTGAGTGCGAAAATGGAATTTGACCCAAAAACGCTCATTATCAGCATTGATAAAGCTGTATGTATGCGAGCCAAAGCCGTGCATATGGCGGTAAGACTTAGGAATGCCACGGTCGGACATGACAATGGTAACTTGGTGGAAGGCTTCGGGCAGTAGCGTCCAAAAATCCCAGTTGTTGGTCGCACTACGCATGTTGGTCTTAGGGTCTCTTTTGACCGCTTTGTTTAGGTCGGGGAATTTTCTTGGGTCTCTTAAAAAGAATACAGGCGTGTTGTTGCCGACCATGTCCCAGTTGCCTTCTTCGGTGTAGAATTTTAGGGCAAAACCACGAATATCACGCTCGGCGTCCGCCGCACCACGCTCGCCTGCTACGGTGGTAAAACGGGCGAACATTTCGGTTTTTTTGCCGATTTCGCTAAAAATTTTGGCACGGGTATATTTGGTGATGTCGTGCGTTACGGTGAACGTCCCAAACGCCCCCTGAACCTTTGGCGTGCATACGGCGTTCTGGAATGACTTCACGGGCAAAGTCGGCAAGTTTTTCGTTTAGCCACAAATCTTGGGCAAGTAAGGGACCTCTGGCACCTGCGGTCAATGAGTTTTGGTTATCAACAACAGGAGCTCCGTTGCTCATGGTAAGGGGTGTGCCTGAGTAGGGGCATTTTGGGGTATCAGTCATGATAAATCCTTGTGTGGGTTAGTTATGATCTTTAAATGATTAAGAATTAAACAAGTTGAGTATAACAAATCCACAGTTAGTTTTTGGTTAGTATGTGTAAATAACACAAATGACACTCATTGCCAACTTGGTTTTGTTATATGCTTTGTTAATCTATAGACCTATTATAAGCAGGATTGATGATTTGGTAAATTATAATAATTTAATGTTTTTATTTGATTTTTTAAATTAATAAAACTTAATGTATTTATTATTATGATTGGTGAAATTAATTTGAAATGCTGATTTGACAAAAGACCGTCATCAAACGGTCTTTTGGTCTTGACGGCTTATTTACTCATCCTCATCGCCATAATATTTCACCCCGATTTTAATGGGTTCACGCCCTTGGCTACGGCGAAAATTATTGGTATCACGGAGCGAATAAGCACAGCCACAGTATTCTTGCTGATAAAAATGCTCACGCTTGCTAATCTCAATCATACGGCTACTGCCACCGCCTTTACGCCAGTTAAAATCCCAATAATCCAAACCGTCATACGGGGCAACGGCACGATGTCCGCAGTCGTTGATTTGAGCCATGTTTTTCCAGCGACTAATCCCCAGCGAGCTTGTCATCACAGGAAAGCCATGCTCATGGGCGTATAGGGCGGTGCGTTCAAATCGCATATCAAAACACATGGTGCAACGGCGACCTCGCTCGGGGTCTTGTTCCATGCCTTTGGCACGTTCAAACCAGTTATCCATATCATAATCGGCATCAATAAAAGGAATGCCGTGCTTTTCGGCAAAAGCGATGTTCTCGTTTTTGCGAATCTCGTATTCTTTTTTGGGGTGAATATTGGGGTTATAAAAATAAATGGTAAATTCAATCCCACTGGCAAGCATCGCCTCCATGACCTCGCCTGAGCAAGGGGCACAGCATGAGTGTAATAGCACTTTTTTGTGTCCCTTTGGTGGGGTCAAAATCTCACGGTCAATCGGCGTTAGGTGCGGATTGGTGGGGTCAGCTTTGGAGATTTGCTTACCTTTTTTGGGCTGAGATTGTTGATTTTGGGGGTTGTGTGTTTGTACGGTCATGATGGTTTTTAGCTGTTAAAAATGCGCTTATTATATCATTTTTTGGCTAACTTTGATAAAATTTGCCAAACTTCGACCAAATAAAGAGAGTGATTATGAAATTAACTTGGCACGACACCCTAGACATCGCCATTGAGTTGTCTGAAAAATACCCAGACGAAGATGTGCAATACATTCGCTTTACTGACTTGCATCGCTATGTGTGCGAGCTTGATGGCTTTGATGATGATCCGAATAAATCAAATGAAGCCATACTAGAAGCCATTCAGATGGCGTGGCTTGAGGAATTGGATTAATCATCTATCCGATAAAAAAGACAGCTTGGGCTGTCTTTTTTATTGCCATGCTAAAAGTAATAACCGTTATTTATGAGTAATGTGATAAAAAGTTTGTTTTTCTTACACGATTGTGTTTTAATGACAGGGTTTAAATGTGAGTGTTTATTATTTAACGATTAACTCTATGATAAATATTGGATTATATTTATCTATTTTGTTGTGAAGGAGTAAGTATGCAACAACAAAACTCTACCCGTATGGGGCGATTTTTAAAGGGTGTAGAGTGGCTTGGCAATCTGTTGCCGCACCCTGCCATTTTATTTGTATGGATGTCAGTTATTTTGCTCGTACTATCGGCAATCATGTCAATGATGGGCGTATCAGTAGTTGACCCACGTCCAGAGGGGGCAAAGGGTCGCAGTGAAGACGGCATGATTTATGTTGTCAACCTGCTTAATGGTGATGGGCTTGCCAAGATTGTGGAGAATCTCGTGTCTAACTTCACAGGCTTTGTGCCACTGGGGACGGTGCTTGTCGCTCTGCTCGGGGTGGGTATTGCTGAGCGGTCGGGCATGATTTCGGCAGCTCTTCGGGGGCTTGTTATGAATGCCCGGCCAAAGATGGTTACTTTTGTGGTGGTCTTTGCAGGTATCATGTCAAACACTGCTGCCGAGCTTGGCTATGTGGTGCTAATTCCATTGGCGGCGATGATTTTTCATTCGTTGGGTAGGCACCCATTGGCAGGACTGGCCGCTGCCTTTGCAGGCGTGTCGGGTGGGTACAGTGCTAACTTATTGCTTGGTACGGTTGACCCATTACTGTCGGGGATTAGCCAAGAGGCGGCACGCATCATTGATCCTGATTATACGGTCGGTGCAGAAGCCAACTGGTATTTTATGGCGGCAAGTACGTTTTTGGTAAGTGGCATTGGCTACTTGGTCACCGAAAAAATCGTGGAGCCATCTTTGGGTAAATACAACCCCGATGATGCCGATGACCCAAGCGTGCTTGACAGCAAGGTGGAGCGACTGACCGCCCTAGAAAAGAAAGGACTGGTTTGGTCGGGCGTGTCCATGCTGATTTTTTGTTTGCTACTGGCGTGGACTGTTGTGCCTGCGGACGGGATTTTGAGACATCCTGAGACAGGGCTTGTGGCAGGCTCGCCATTTTTGCATGGGATTGTGGTGTTTATCTTTGTGTTCTTTGCCATTCCAGGGATTGTGTATGGTAAGATTACAGGCACCATCAAGAGCAATGATGACGTGGTGGATGCTATGAGTGCTGCCATGAGTTCGCTCAGTATGTACATCGTGCTGGTGTTCTTTGCTGCTCAGTTTACCGCCTTTTTTAATTGGTCAAACATCGGTTCGGTCATGGCAGTATCGGGAGCGAATTTCCTAAATGACATCGGACTGACAGGACCTTTGTTGTTGGTGGGCTTTATTTTAATTTGTGCCTTTGTCAATCTTATGCTCGGCTCAGCATCGGCTCAGTGGGCGATTACCGCACCGATTTTTGTGCCCATGCTCATGCTGACAGGTTATGCCCCAGAGATGATTCAGGCGGCGTATCGTATTGGCGATAGCAGTACCAACATCATCACTCCGATGATGAGTTACTTTGGGCTTATCATGGCGGTGGCGATTCGCTACAAAAAAGACACAGGGGTCGGCACACTCATGTCGCTCATGGTTCCATACTCGCTCTTGTTCTTGGTGGGGTGGACGGCG
>NZ_JAAELD010000109.1 GCF_024227015.1 Moraxella sp. | reverse complement strand
CGTTGGACTCCAAAAACACCCAAAGCTGAAGCGTTGGACTCCAAAAACGCCCAAAGCTGAAGCGTTGGACTCCAAAAACGCCCAAAGCTGAAGCGTTGGACTCCAGAACGACTTAAATTTAAGGCTTATCAGCTGACAGACCATAAATATAAGTTGCTAACAAGTGAACTTTGGCTTCTCCCAAAAATTCACCGTGCGCGGGCATTCTACCTTGACGACCATTCGTAATGGTTTCTTTTATCGTGGCTTCTGAGCCACCATAGAGCCAAATGTTATCAGTCAAGTTCGGCGCACCCAAGGCTTGCATCCCTTTACCATCCATGCCATGACAGGCAAAACAGACTCGCTGGAATATTTTTTGACCCTCCGCAGCCGCCGTTTTGTCATATTCATTGACGCTCAGACTCAAGATGTATTGGACCACATTGTTGATATCCACGTCTGTTGTCAAACCGTTTTGCATAGCTGTTGGCATCATGCCTTGACGACCAGTCATAATCGTCGTTTTAATCAGACTGGGATCACCACCGTAAAGCCAATCATCATCGCGCAAGTTAGGATAGCCTTTCACGCCACCCGCATCTGAGCCATGACAAACCGTGCAATAAGTCATATATAAACGATGACCTAATTTGACGGCATCTGGATTTTGAGCTAAATCCGGGATTGCTTCTTTGCTATACTTGGCATAAATGGGTCCGTAACGGTTTTCAGCAGCTTCCATTTCTTGTTCATACTGCTTCAATTTATCCCAATCCAAAATGCCAGCGAATGAGCCTAACCCTGGATAGAGTATCAAATAGATGATACCGAAAAACAAGGTGATATAAAACATATTTAGCCACCAGCGAGGCAGGGGATTATTATATTCCTCCAGGCTTTCATCCCAAACATGCCCCATCGTTTCGACCTTTTCATCTTCTGATTTAGTGTCACCACCTAACCAGTAGATCAGGGCAAAACATCCTATAATACCGACAACCGTTGGGATAATAATAAACCATTCCCAAAATTGACT
>NZ_JAAELD010000108.1 GCF_024227015.1 Moraxella sp. | reverse complement strand
TGTTTCAAATGATAGCACAATTTTTATGGTTTCACTTAACATCAAAAGAACAGCCATTCTAAAGATGACCAAATTTTAAATATCCAAAAATAAAAGTTGATATATGTTCAAGTTTGGCTCACTTAATTTTCCCGTAAAAGACTTCCATCAAATCAATAACCCCTTGAATCATCAAGGGGTTATTTTATTAGCCAAATACTTTATCAGCAGCTGCCTTAAATCGTGCAATCGCACCATCAACATCAGTTAGCTTATCTAGCCCGAACAGCCCGATTCTAAAGCTCTGATAACCCTCAGGTTCGCCAACTTGTAGCGGCGTACCAGCAGCGATTTGTATCCCTTGCTCTGCGAATGCCGCGCCTTTATGTATTGCCTCATTTGGCGCATGACATACCACGACACCGCGCGCTTGGTAGTCGGGATGGGCAACGCTTTGGATGCCTTTATCATTTAGTACCGCCAAGATGCCTTTACCAAGCTCAACTTGTGCAGATTTTAGCTTATCATAGCCGACAGCTTTCGCCTCAAACAGCGCATCTCTAAGCTGCTTAAGTCCATCGGTTGGCATGGTGGCATAATAGGCATGTCCGCCATTTTCGTACGCTGTCATGATGTTTAGCCATGCTTTTAAATCCAGCGCAAAACTGCTCGGCGTGCTGTCTAGCACCGCTTCACGAGCATCTTCAGACATCATCACAAGGCCAGCGCACGGGGTGCTAGATAGACCCTTTTGTGGGGCGCTGATCAGCACATCGATGCCCAGCGCCTTCATGTCAAGCCAGATGCAGCCCGAGGCGATACAGTCAATCACCAGCAGTCCACCCACCTCATGCACCGCCTCACCTAGAGCGCGGATATACTCATCACTTAGCATCATGCCAGAAGCTGTCTCGACGTGCGGAGCGAACACCACGGCAGGTTTTTGGTTGCGGATTGCGGCTGTCACCGCCTCGATATCAGCGGGAGCGAATACGGCTTTTTCGTCATTGGCATGGCTTGCACAGAATACTTCGCTTGACTTAGCCACGCCTGTTGCATCCAAAATCTGCGTCCAGCGGTAGCTAAACCAGCCATTTCGGATGATTAGACAATCCTTATCCTTGGCCAAAGCGCGCGCCACAGATTCCATGCCAGACGTTCCAGATCCAGGAACGATGGCGACTGCATCGGCATTATATAGTGATTTTAATTCTACAGATAAGTCACGCATGACTTCTTGGAATACCTTTGACATGTGATTCAGTGCGCGGTCGGTATAGACCACTGAATATTCCAAAAGTCCATTAGGATCGATATCATCTCTCAAAGCAGGCATCATTTTCTCCTTGGTTTCACCAAACTTTTGCATCAATGTACCAATCTTGGGCGCAAAAATCAACTGCCAAGCACACTAAATGCTTGAGTTTCGTGATAATTGGCAGAATCGAGGAGGAAAATAAAGAATGCTAGTCGCGATAAGCGTGATTTAGGGCGTGCGTCACCATCTCAAGCACATCAGCTTCGCTGTTTTGGGCAGTGTGGCGGATTAGCTTAGAGGGTGCGTGGGTCAGTGTCTGCGTCAGCGTGCGAGCAAGCTCTTTGACGACCTCGGCAGCATCATCGCCATCAGATAGGCGAGCTAAGGCGGTATTTAGTAAGCGCTCTTTATGGTTTTCGGCGGTTTGTCGATAGGCGGTGATCTGAGTGCGAGCGGTCTGCACATGCATCTGATGCTCGATATCCAGCACCAGCTGACTGACCATCAGTTCAGCCTCGACGGCGGCTTGTTTTCGTTCTTCAAGATTGCCTGCGATGACGTGTTGCAGGTCGTCCACCGAATATAGATAAACATCATCAAACGAGCCTACACTCGGCTCAATGTCTCTTGGCACCGCCAAATCAACCATTAGCATGGGACGATGTCGGCGGGCTTTTAGCGCCGCCTTTACCATGCCATGTGTGATGAGCGCATCCATGCTACCGCTACAGCTACTGATCACGTCTGCATCGGCGATGTGCGCACCCAATTCAGTCAGTGGCACAAGGTCAATCTGCACACTGCGATTGGCTGCTTTTGCCATCTCATGCAGCTCTGCTGCTAAGTTCTCGGCACGCTCTTTACTGCGGTTGGCGATGATGATGCGCCCCATGCCAAGCGCAGCGACATTATGCGCAACTAATCGATTCATCTCGCCTGCCGCCACCAACATGAAGGTTAAGCGGCTTGGCTCATCAAAAATCTGCGTAACCAGCTTGGCAGTGGCAAAGCCAAGCGTCACCGCCTGCGCACCCACTTTGGTATCTCGGCGCACCGCACGCGCTGCAGCAAATACCTGCTGAGTCAGCCAATCAAACCCGCGCCCCATGCCGCCAGATTCTCGTGACTGAGCGACTGCTTGGCGAATCTGCCCTAGAATCTGTGGTTCACCCAGAATCATCGAATCTAGCCCAGCCGCGACACGCAACCAGTGATTCAGCGCACGATTGTCTTCATAGATGTATAGAAATGGCGCAATGTCGTCAAGATTCAGACCCTTAAACTGTGCAAGCCAAGCTCGAACTCTCTGGGCTGCATCACTAATCTCAAGCTCGTCATCATACACAGCATCATCTGGCAGCTTGACATAGATCTCACTGCGGTTACAGGTTGAGACGATGACAGAGCCGTCCGTAATCGCCTTTAACTCATCAATGGCGCACGACAAATCCTGCCCGAACGATAACTTCTCACGAAGCTCGACGGGCGCGGTTTTGTGATTGACTCCGACGACGGCTAATTTCATTACAACTCTAAAAAAGCTGGATTTTTGATGAATGTTATTGATTTAAACCATCAAAAATTAATCATAAATTGTCTATTATAACAGCTTTTGGGTAATTTGTGACAAAATTACCAACAAAAGCATCCACTTAGAGAAAAAACAACGCAATAACACCTAAAGGCTTGAACTTATTAAAAATCCTTTTATAATAAGTCAGTTATTCATTATTTTTGTTGCCCATCCGGGTGAAAAACGCTATTTATGAACCTTTTATTTTGGATTTGCAAACACCCCATCAAAAAGAGTCGCCCTGCGTCCTCTTTAGGTGTCATGCACGCCAAAAAAACCAACAAAAAACGACTGGCGTTATTTCTGTGCTTTACCCTATCGATGTCGCACATGCATTCTGCGCAGGCAGGCGTATTTGACCCATTATTAAAGATAATACTCCCTTTCTATAAAAGCGACGAAGATAATAAGCAGCCACCCACCCAAGACACTCATGTCGATGTCACCGAAGACGACGAGCCGGTACAGCTTGCCGACGATGGCAATGATGAGCATTACGAGTCGAACATCGGCGATCTGCCAAGCGTTCTGCTTGATGACACACTGCTGGCTGATGATAGCGAGCCGATGCTTGGCGCGCCTGATTTATATGCGCTGTTATCCGCCGAATTCGCAGCTGATCGCGGCGATGTCGAGACAGCGCTTGCCATCTATAAGGCGGAGTCTTTTAAGGCGAATGCGACGGGTGTGTTTGAGCGCGCACTTAGCCTATCTATCGAATACGACACGCCTGCTGAGTCACTTGCCTTTGCCACCGCATGGCAAGCCAAAAACCCAAATCACACCCCTGCGTGGTTCTATGTCACGCATCTAGCATTAAAGGCGCACGACTACAATCAAGCCGTGCAGATGCTTGCGATGATATTGGATTATGATTCTAAGGCGGATTTGTCACAGATTTTTGGTAGTATTTTCCCAAATAATCCTACCGATCAGCGCGAACTGTTCTACGCACTGCAGAACATCGACAGCGCCAATGCATCGGTTGCGGTACTGCGCGCAGGTCTGCTCATGCGCCTAGACGAGTATGATGCATCACTGCTGTACATCAACGACGCGCTAAAAGCCGAACCCAAGAACCTTGCATTCATCAACCTAAAACTAGACATTCTAAGCGCCGCGAATCGCACGGATGAGCTGTGGAAATTCCTACACACCAAGCGCCGCCTGCTGCCCAACGAGACTTCATTATACCTCTACGAAATTCGCCATTTCATCAATATGGGCAACCTAAAAGACGCGTGGCAACTTCTATTGACCGCACACAAAAACACCCAAGACCCCGACGTGATACTATTATCGGGCTTGGTTGGCATTGATATTGGCGAATACCAACAGGCGGTGGAGTTATTAACCCCGCTCACCAAAAATGCCGACTTTGCCAGTCAGGCGCATTATTACCTAGGTATTGCTAATGAGAGATTGGGCGATGTGGCGCGCGCCAGATACCATTATGAACGTGTAAAAAATGACGACTTTGTGCTAGATGCGCGCACCAAAGTCGTGGGATTCTATTTGCTTGATAATAATGTCTCAGCCGCGATGTCGACCTTAGTGCGCCTGCGCGACGAATACGAAATCTATGCTGCCGACAGCTATATCCTGCAAGCCGAAATCCACCTGCGTCAAGGCGATATTCAGTCTGCCAGAGACATACTCATGACGGCCAATCGTCAATACCCTGACGATGATAGGCTGCTGTTTGCCAGTTATCAGCTGTTAGAAGATGATCTGGATGACACCGAGAAACGCCTCACCATCAATAAGCTGCTAAGCCTAGATGAGCACAACCCAAATTATCAGCTCGCCTCAGCGAAGTTAGCACTCATACAGAACCCTAATGATGAGCAGGCGCTGGCCATCGCGCAGAGCATCAGTACTATTCGCGCTGATGACCCACTGTATGACAAGGATCTACAGCTAGAGGCGCTGATCATGCTGAGCGAGAACGCACTTGTCAAAGGTGATTACAAAACCATCATCAACCTACTACAAGCACCTTATGAAGTCTCGCTTGACTTAGATGCAGGCATCCTACTGCTCCGTGCTTATCAAGGCTTGGGTGATGATGACACTGTGCAGCGACTACTCACAGAGCTTCAGAACAAGTATAATTTAAATCAAGACAGTGAAGCGCCAACCAGCACCGACACTCAAAGCTATTAACCCCACAAGGATTGCCATGAATACCAAAATTCTTCTTGCCGCTGCTGCAGTTGCTGCATTAGCCGGCTGTCAAACACTGCCAAAGACACAACCTGCACCGACTCAGACCATCAATGCACCGATTAAATTTAGCATTGGCGGTAAGATCGGCATCACCAGCGCATCTGCCGAAGGCAACCAATCTGGCACTGCATTTTATGCTTGGACGCAAGATGCTGAACGTTTCGCCATCGACCTGACAGGCGCACTTGGTATTGGCGCTACATCAATCAGTTTTGATGGCAAAACTGCCACGCTGACCAGTGAACGCACAGGCGAGATCAACGCATCAACCCCAGAAGAGCTACTGCTGCGTGCCACAGGCTGGCAAGCACCGATCAGCCAGCTGCCTTATTGGATCGTTGGGCGCGCTGCTCCTAGCGACAGTAATCACAGCCATGATGATGCAGGACGCCTGCTTAGCGCAACCAATGGCGACTGGACAGCGAATTTTGAATACAAAGGCAACACGCCAAACCGCCTACGCATCACTCACACCGATGGTCATCGCGTGGTGATGACGATGACTCATATGCAATGATGCGTATTTTTTCACCTGCTAAAATCAATCTGTTCTTGCACATCACAGGCGTGCGCACAGATGGCTATCATGACTTACAAAGTGTGTTTCGCGCGCTTGATTTTGGCGATTATCTTGAGATTGAACCCACAGATGGCGATCAGCTGGTTACGCTCTTAGGCGCTGATCACCTAACCTCAAGTCTTGATGACAACCTCATCGTTAAGGCAGCTCATGCCCTCGCCAAGATACATCCTGAGCGCACGACACCCATAACAATCACCCTAGACAAACACATCCCCACAGGCGCAGGGCTTGGCGGTGGCTCATCGAACTGCGCCGCCACACTCATCGCTTTAAATGAACTTTGGCAGCTGGGTTTATCCACCAAAGAGCTGATTGATATCGGTGCAAGCCTAGGCGCAGACGTGCCATTTTTTATTTTTGCGCATGCACATCGCTCGGATGCCATCGCCACAGGCATTGGCGAGATATTATCGCCCATCGCCCTGCGATCACGCGTTTATCTTTTGCTCATGCCTGATGCGCACCTTGCTACCGCGCATTTTTTTAAGCATGCTAAGCTTAGCAAAGACTCACCCTTGATGGATGGGCTTGAGTCTAAACAAGCAGGTTTTGAAAGATCATTAATCGCACCTTTTCATAATTGCTTTGAAGCCATCGCTGCCGAAGATAGCCCATCTGTCAAAGACGCGCTAGATTATCTACACAGTCTACCCAGCCAATCAACGCCGCGCATGACAGGCACGGGCAGCGCTGTTTTTTTACCACTCAGCACAGAAGATTTGGATCACGCCACCAGATGGCAACAGGGCGCACCTTGTCGTGCCATTATTTGCCATAGTCTATATGGCACGCAGGGCTGACTGCGGGCGTTTTTTAAAAGATTGAAAATTTTTAAATTTTTTATAAAAAACGCTTGCATCTTCCAAAAAATTCGGTATAATTATCCGCCTATATAGGGGCGTCGCCAAGTTGGTAAGGCATCAGGTTTTGATCCTGACATTCGTTGGTTCGAGTCCAGCCGCCTCTGCCATTTTTTAAAGTTTTTTTAAAAACTTTCTAGGGGTATCGCCAAGTTGGTAAGGCATCAGGTTTTGATCCTGACATTCGTTGGTTCGAGTCCAGCTACCTCTGCCATATTCAGTTAGCTTGCTAACATGAGCAATTAAGCCAGTTCTTCGGAATTGGCTTTTTTGTTGTTTGATTTTGTTTGAACCTCCAAAGCAGTTACAAGAAAAATCGCCAAAAACCTGCAAAATTTCCGCAAAAAATGCTAAAATATGCGCGTTCTATTCTTTCAGCCTTTTTATAGGAACCACGTATGTCATATATGGCCATCTTTTCAGGTAGTGCTAATCCACAGCTTGCCCAGACTGTCGCCGACCATCTACATATCCCACTAAGCAAAGCCGACATCACGCGCTTTTCTGATGGGGAAATCGCCATTGAAATCAAAGAAAATGTGCGCGGCAAGGACGTATTCATCCTACAGCCTACCTGCGTACCGACCAATGATAACTTGATGGAAGTGGTACTGCTTGCTGATGCGCTTCGTCGCTCTAGCGCAGGTCGTATCACAGCAGTGATTCCATATTTTGGCTATGCTCGCCAAGACCGTCGCCCACGTTCAGCTCGTGTGCCAATCTCTGCCAAAGTCGTGGCAGACATGCTATCAATCTCAGGCATCGACCGCGTGATGGTCGTGGATCTGCACGCCGACCAAATCCAAGGCTTCTTCGACGTACCTGTCGACAACCTATACGGCACCCCTATTCTACTAAGCGACCTAAAACAACAAAACTACGACAACCTAATGGTGGTATCACCCGACGTAGGTGGTGTGGTGCGTGCACGCGCAATGGCGAAGCTACTTGGCGATGCCGACCTTGCCATTATCGACAAGCGTCGTGCTCGTGCCAATGAATCTCAAGTCATGCACATCATCGGTGACGTTGATGGTCGCGACTGCGTGATCATCGATGATATCGTCGATACTGCGGGCACACTGTGCAAAGCCGCTCAAGCCCTAAAAGACAACGGCGCACGTCGCGTGGTGGGCTACATCACCCACCCTGTCCTATCAGGCAAGGCAATCGATAACATCAGCAATTCTGCCCTAGACGAGATCGTGGTGACTGACACCATCCCATTGTCAGAAAATGCCAAGACTTGCCCAAAAATCCGCCAAGTAAGCATTGCTTCACTACTGGCAGAAAGTCTGCGTCGTATCAATAACGAAGAATCTATCAGCGCCCTGTTCGACTACGGTGTGTGATTAGATAACGTTTGATCATTAAAGCCCGCCTATGGCGGGCTTTAATTATATGCACGCAATGCACCGCAATAAAAAACACCGCCTAGTTGACGGTGTTTTTTTGATGAGGGTGGCAGGTTTTATTTTAAACCTTGTTCCATCTATTCAAAGCGCTCTACAATAAAGTCTTTTGGTGGTGCGGTCATCAGACTCACCACGACAGTTGTAATCGCACTTAATAAGAAGCCTGGCATGATCGAGTAGATCGCATCGTTGGCAGGCTGACCATTGATCTCAAAACCACCATATACCCATATGATGACTGTTAGCGCACCGACGATCATACCCGCCAAAGCACCGTTACGGTTCATGCGTTTCCACATTAGGCTAAGCAGTACCAACGGACCAAACGCAGCACCGAAACCTGCCCACGCGTGCGAGACCAGTTTAAGTACAGAGCTGTCTTTGTTGCCTGCGATGAAGATAGCAAGTAGTGCAACCGCCACAACACAGATACGACCTACCAGAACTTGGCGAGCTTCTGATGCGTCTTTATCCAAGAACAACTTATAGATATCACGCGTCAATGAGCTTGATGCCACCAGCAGCTGGCTTGAGATGGTACTCATGATCGCCGCCAAAATCGCCGCAAGCAAGAAACCTGAGATCAAAGGATGGAACAGCAGCTGTGAGAATACCAAGAAAATCGTCTCTGGATCAGCCAGTTCCATGTTGTGATTGTGAATGTAAGCAACGCCAGACAGACCAACCATCAGCGCACCGATCAAGCTGGCAATCATCCAGCTCATGCCGATATTACGCGCAGTTGGTACGTCTTTTACCGAGCGGATCGCCATGAATCGCACGATGATGTGCGGCTGACCGAAGTAACCTAGACCCCATGCTGCCAGCGAAATCGCACCCATGACGGTCACGCCACTCATGATGTTAAACAGCTCTGGATTCACAGAACGCGCCACCTCGATGCCTGCTGACAAGCCACCAATCTCGCTGAATGCTACGATCGGCACAAGCAACATCGCAACCAGCATGATCACACCTTGCACGAAGTCCGTCAAAGACACCGCCAAGAAGCCGCCAAACAGCGTATAAGCCACAACCACACCTGCTGTTAGCCAGATACCCAGATCGTACGACATGCCTAGCGAGCTTTCAAACAGCTTACCACCGCCGACCAGACTCGCTGCGGTATAAACAGTAAAGAACACGATAATCACCACCGCTGACATGATGCGAAGTAGGTGCGACGTGTCATTAAAGCGGTTCGAGAAATAGTCAGGCAGGGTCAATGCATTATCTGCAATCTCCGTAAATACACGCAGACGCGGCGCAACCAATAGATAGTTCACGAACGCACCCAGTGTCAGACCGCCAGCGATCCACAGGCTCACGATGCCCGAAGCATACATATAACCAGGCAGACCCAAGATCAACCAGCCCGACATGTCCGACGCACCTGCCGATAATGCTGCTACCGCAGGGCTTAATTGACGACCGCCCAGCATATAGCCTTCGACGTCGTTTTGTTGTTTAAAATAGGCGTACACCCCAATGGCAATCATCAAAATAAAATAAATCGCCAAAGAAATCCATACACCAGTCGCCACAGAACTCATGGGACTCTCCTTCAAAAAATAAAAATTATCAGTGCCATCTCAAATCATTCCAATGATTTATTAAATAATCCAATGACGGCATAACGTTTTGTAACAAACGTATCTATTATATAACAAAATGCTACCAAAGTTGTAGTATTAATTGAGAATTTCTCTCAATTAATGAAAAATAAGCCTAAAAATATGCAAAATTTTGTGTATTTGAGCAATTTTTAAGCGCCATTTGGCTTAAACACGCCAAAATCCTTTGCTACTTTGGTGAATTTTTAGTATAATTATTCACTAATTTTCTAATGCTAAGCAATAGGAAATGACAGACTGGTCGCAAGTCTGAATTTATTTTTATTTCCCATTTTAAGGAATCATCATGAGCTATACTCTAAATGCTGTAGTACGTTCTGCAGAAGAGCAGGGCAAAGGTGCGAGCCGCCGCCTGCGTAAAGAAAACCTAGTACCTGCCATCATCTATGGCGGCAAAGGTGAGCCAGTTTCTATCTGCGTAAAAACCAACGAATTGGTTAAAGCGCTAGAAGACGAAGCGTTCTTCTCAAGCACCACAACGCTTGCTCTTGAAGGCGGCAACGAAGAAGTTGTAATCAAAGCACTTCAACGCCACCCATCAAAAGGCTTCCCACTACACGTGGACTTCCAACGTAAAGCTTAATCGCTGATACGACAAAAAGCCAGTAGATCATCTACTGGCTTTTTTTGTGTCAAAGATTTGTTCACTCTTGGGATAAAATTGACTATAATACGCATTGATTTTCATTTCACTAAGAACACAATGAGCATTAAATTAATCGTCGGACTTGGCAACCCAGGCAACGAATATAAAGACACACGCCATAATACGGGCTTTTGGTTTGTTGATAAAATCAGCGAGCAATTCGGCATCAGCCTAAGCCACGACAAGAAATTTCATGGCGATGTGGGTCGCGGTACGATCTTTGGTCAAGACGTTCGCCTGCTAAAGCCCGACACGTTCATGAATCGTTCGGGGCTTGCGGTTGCGCCTTTGGCGAAGTTTTATAACATCGCACCCAATGAGATTCTCATCGCACATGATGAACTGGATATTGCGCCTGGCAGTATTCGTCTAAAGACAGGTGGCGGACATGGCGGGCACAACGGCCTTAAAGACATCGTGCCACACATCGGTGCAGATTTTCATCGGCTGCGCATCGGCATCGGGCATCCTGGTCACGCCAGCAAAGTCAGCGGCTGGGTGCTGTCTAAGCCAAGCAGCGATGATGGCATCAGCATTGATAAAGCACTAGACTGCGCCCTAGATAATCTTAATCTCATCATGGCAGGCGACTTCGACAAGGCAAGAAACGCCATCAACGGATTTAAACTTAGCTGATCCTACTACGGTATCGGCTGATACTTTGATTAATTTTTGGAATTTTTATGATACTTTCTTTATTGGCGGTCGCTCTGGGCTTGGTACTGCTTATCTTTAGCGCCGATGCGTTCATTGATGGCGCGGTTGGCATCGCCACCAAATACCACATGCCCAAGATGCTCATCGGCGCACTCATCATCGGCGTGGGTACGTCAGCGCCCGAGATGGTCGTCTCAGCGCTGTCAGCATTGGCAGGCAGTCCTGGTATCGCATTAGGTAATGCTTATGGCTCAAACATCGTGAACATCACGCTCGTGCTTGGTGTGACAGCACTCATCGCACCGATCGCCATCCAAAAAGACGCCCTAAAACTTGACTTCCCCTGGCTGATCGGTGCGACCATTCTCACCGTGGTGCTGATGCTGGATGGGCATTTTAGCAGATTGGATGCGATCATCTTATTGGCGGTCATGTTAGTTAATATCGCCACTCAGATCTACATCGCCAAGACGCACGCCAAAGCCGCCAAAGAAAGCTCGATACTTGCCGCCTACGAGGAAGCAGAGGAAGAAGCAGAAGAAGATAATGAACTGCCCGACCCAGATGAAGTACACGTCGGTAAGTCGCTATTTAGATTGATTGTTGGGCTGTTCGTCATGATTGGCAGCTCACGCCTGATCGTTTGGGGTGCGGTTGAGCTTGCCACACTGTGGGGACTGTCAGACTTGATTATCGGGCTTACCATCGTTGCCATCGGCACCAGTCTGCCTGAGCTTATCTCTTCCATCATCGCTGCTCGTCGTGGTGAGTTTGATCTGGCTTTGGGTAACGTGCTTGGCTCGAACCTATTTAACACACTGGCTGTCGTAGGTATCGCTGCCGCCATTGAACCCATGGCGGTCGCAGCCGAAGTGCTTAGCCGCGATGTAATGGTAATGTGTGCCATCACTGCTTTACTGTTCCTTCTGTGCGCATTCGCCCTAAGAGGCAATGGCAAACTAGGACGCGGGGTTGGTGTTGGTTTTATCGCTTGTTTTATCGGTTATAGCACTTGGCTTGCCATGAGTGCCTTAGGTGCATAAACCACCCGCCCATCCATAAATAAACCGCTCATTTGAGCGGTTTATTTGTTCTAATTATACAAAGTAAATGCAAAATACCAGCAATAACATAGAAACTAAATTTCCAACGTAGGTATTTCCAATAAAGCCATCTATCAATTTTATATTTCCAAACCCGGATGGCACTACATGACGAGCAATAATAAGTTATCAACAAGTTAAAGTTTTTACTATACACTCTTATCAAAAGTCAAACTCTTGGGTCTTTGCCAAACTGATTGTCACCTTTTGTTCCTGGCAAACAAATAAACAATAACCAGCCCAATATGCTCACAAAAGGAATAAAAGCTATAACCGACCATCCAGGATTGATATCAGCATCCTGCAATCTTTTAGCTGCAAGAAAAGCCTGGATTGCCATGGTAATAAACCAAGATAAAAATACTAGCGAGGTGCCGTATAAAAAATATGCAGCCAAGATACCGAAAAAAGTAACTACGGAGCTAAGGACTATATAATCTAATCTTCGCAATCGCCCCTCAACTTTGATTACAAAATCATCATGGTTTTCCTCAGAAGCTTTTTTAAAGCACTTCTCTTCTGTCGAAATATTGATGCCTCTCCCCTTTTTTGACACCCCGGATACTTTATTTCTTGCTTTTTGCTTAGTTTGCTTAGTTTGCTTAGTTTGCTTAGTTTGCTT
>NZ_JAAELD010000107.1 GCF_024227015.1 Moraxella sp. | reverse complement strand
CTTAGCCGTGACGAACTCGCCAGAGTCGAACCTGCCCTAGCTCACGCCAAGGACAAACTTGTTGGCGGACTAAGACTGCCCAATGATGAAACGGGCGATTGTAATTTATTCACCAAAAGACTCGCCGCACTCGCCAAAGATCTGGGCGTGAAGTTCTTATTTAATAAAACCGTACAACAGATTCAGCATGATGGTAATACTATCACAGGCGTTCTGTCTGATGGCGAGCTGCTCACAGCTGATCATTATGTGCTGGCCTTTGGCAGCTACTCGCGCGACATTGCTAAGTCTTTGGGGCTTAATTTACCTGTTTACCCTGTCAAAGGCTATTCTCTGACCGTGCCCATCATTGACCCTGATAATGCGCCTGTCTCAACCGTACTAGATGAGACCTTTAAGATTGCCATTACGCGCTTTGATGATCGTATCCGTGTGGGCGGCATGGCAGAATTAAGCGGTTTTAATCTAAAGTTAAATCCTGCTCGCCGAGCCACGCTTGAGATGGTTACACGTG
>NZ_JAAELD010000106.1 GCF_024227015.1 Moraxella sp. | reverse complement strand
TGAGTCATTAACATAAGTTAAATACGCAACAAAGTTGTCAAAAACCCTTGAACAGTGATTCAAGGGTTTTTTTATAAAATAACCTTTTATCTTTTAAAGGTATAAAAAAAATGCTATGATTTTGCCATTTTTATGGTGATTGTTTTGCCCGATAAACGGTCAGTCATACGGGGTTTTTTAATCCCCACCTCACCTAGATTGGATTGGTCAAGGATAATAAAATGAGTGAGCCAACGATGCAAAAACCGCGCGTGCTGATGATGGCAGCAGGCACGGATTGGCATCGACCACTTTTTGGATGCCTGCTGGGTTGCCAGATATACTACCTTGAATGCTGCCTGATCAGATGGGAACACCTTACGCTTATTCACCGCTGTCCGAATCACGCTGTTTAGCGACTCTATCGCATTGGTGGTATAGATCACTCTTCTGATGTCTTTAGGATAACCAAAGAACACCGTTAAGCCCTCCCAGTTATTGCGCCAAGACTTGATGACATGCGGGTACTGAACCGCCCCATACTTCATCAAAGTGCTCAAGGTTGGCCTCTGCCATCTCAAGCGTATCAGCACCGTAGATGGCCTTTAAATCAGCTGCTACGGCCTTTTTATCTGTCCAAGGTACAAACTTCATCGAATAGCGTACCATGTGTACGATACACAGCTGAACCTGTGCCTTTGGATAGACCGTATTGATGGCATCAGGGAAGCCCTTTAAACCATCGACACAGGCAATAAGAATATCTTGAACCCCGCGGTTTTGTAGCTCAGTGAGAACACCAAGCCAGAATTTAGCGCCCTCGTTCTCTGATAGCCACATGCCAAGCAGCTCTTTTTTACCATCAAGAGCAACGCCTAAGGCCAGATAGATAGCTTTGTTGATGATCTGCTTGTCCTGACGAACTTTGACGACAATGCAGTCTAAGTAGACGATAGGATAGACGCTGCTCAGTGGCCGGTTCTGCCAAGCGGTGATGTCATCCAAGATGTTGTCAGTGACTCTGGAAACCAAGCTGCTTGAGATGTCGACGTCGTAGATGTCCTTGATGGTTTCGACAATCTCAGTAGTGGTTTGACCTTTGGCGTAAAAGCTGATGATTTTGTCATCAAGACCTGAAATACGGGTTTG
>NZ_JAAELD010000105.1 GCF_024227015.1 Moraxella sp. | reverse complement strand
ACGCCCTATTTATTTTTAATAAATTTTTGAGTAAAATTGCACTTTGGCTCATTATTTAGTTAATGAGATTTATTGCTAATAACCATTTTTATATTGTGGTATTTGCTAAATTTTACCAAAAATAGGGCTTTGTGATGTATCAATCATCACAAACGATTATTATTTTGTATGACCCAACAATTTTAATGGATTTTTAAAATTGAAATCATAACACAAATGGGCATACAGTCTTTGTTGGACAAAGGAGTGTATATGCTGACCTTTTTGGCATTATTACCAATTTTAATTGTTTTTACCTTATTGGTCGTCATGCGACTGCCTGCCAAGATTGCCATGCCTGTGGCGTATTTTGCAACCGCTTTGCTGTCATTATTTGTATGGCAAACCTCTGGCAATCAAGTTGCCGCTGCGACCATTCATGGCGTATTAACCGCCGCCAACGTCCTACTCATCGTCTTTGCTGCGGTGTTACTGCTTAACACCCTAAAAGAGAGCGGAGCCATTGTCGCCATCCGCCAAGGCTTTATGGGCATCTCGCCTGACCGCCGTGTACAGATGATTATCGTGGCATGGCTGTTTGGCTCACTCATCGAAGGCTCAACAGGTTGGGGTACGCCATCAGCGGTCGGTGCTCCCCTGCTACTGGCGCTCGGCTTTCCTGCAATGGCGTGTGTCATGGCGATTCTTATCATTCAGTCCACTCCTGTCTCCTATGGAGCAGTAGGTACGCCCATTCTTATCGGCGTGAACTCAGGTCTTGAAAACAAAGAAGACGTCAATGCCGCCATTGCCCAACAAGGCACCGCTTTTAGCGATTATATCATCCAAATCGGGGCAAATGTTGGCTTTGTGCATTCAGTGGTGGGTTTTTTGATTCCGCTGATTTTATGCTGTTTCTTAACCAAATTCTTTGGAGCAAAACGTTCGTTCCGTCAAGGTTTTGAAGCCGCTCCTTTTGCCATTTTTGCTGGTCTGTGCTTTGTTATCCCTTATTATTTGACCGCCAAATTTGTCGGACCCGAACTGCCTTCTTTGGTCGGAGCTGTGGTCGGTCTTGCCATTGTCGTGCCAGCTGCCAAAATGGGCTTTTTGACCCCCAAAAATACCTTTGATTTTGAAAGCCGTGATAAGTGGGAAGAAGAATGGAAAGGTACGTTAGCCGCCACCAACATTGATGTGAACGAAAAAGCCAAATTCTCTGTCTTTAAGGCATTCTCGCCTTATCTGCTGGTCATCGGCATTCTAATCGCCACTCGTACCATCAAGCCATTAAAAGATTGGCTAAGCAGTAATGCGGTCATCACATTTAGTAATATCCTAGACACCAGTATCACTAACAAAACACAGCTACTGTACTCGCCTGCGACCGTGCTACTGCTCGTCTCCATCATCTGCATCTTTTTGTTTAGCATGAAAGGTGACACCGTCAAAAAAAGCTGGTCAGCCTCTGGCAAAACCATGATAGCCGCCGCCCCTGCCCTGCTGTTCTCCATCCCGATGGTGCAGGTGTTCATCAATTCAGGGACGCCTGTTGATGCTGCCGAGCCGATTCTTGCCATGCCAAAAGTACTGGCAGCAGGAGCGGCCGATATGTTTGCAGGAGCATGGCCTCTCTTTGCACCATGGATTGGGGCATTGGGGGCGTTCATTGCAGGGTCAAACACCGTCTCTAACATGATGTTTAGCCATTTTCAGTGGAGCACTGCCGCTCAGATTGACTTAGGTGCTAATGACGCCGCCAAAGTCGTCGCTTTGCAAGCCGTGGGTGGTGCCGCTGGTAACATGATTAGCGTGCATAACGTTGTCGCTGCCTGTGCGGTGGTCGGACTGGTGAACCGTGAAGGCTTGGTTATTCGTAAGACGCTCATCGCCATGAGTTATTATGTAATACAAGCAGGTCTGGTGGGCATGGCGTTCATCTTTAACCCTGCATGGTGGATTGCAGCGGCATTGTGGGCGATTGCCTTCTTTGCCATCATGACTGTTATCAGCAAAAAGAGTGAGCGAACTTAGGGTATGATTTTAACGAAAGAGGTTTTATAAGGCGTATTGAATATTGGTATTTACAATGAAAAATGAGAAAAATTGCACGTTTTTCAAAGAAGAACAAAGGCTGTGAGTTTTCTATCAGACAAGTTTTTATTATGAAAAACAATCCGACCACTTAATTTTAAGAGATTAAGTTTTAAAAATCTTAAAAATCTACATGATTAAGTGGTCGGATAGCCATTTTTCATGCAAAAATTGATTGATATTGTCAAATTCTCATCTTGTTTTATAAAATGTTATCAATGTTCAACATGCCCTAATCCCTTTTGTTATTTTTTATAAATTATTGTAAAATACACCCCATTTTCAAAACTTTAAAAACTAAGGCTATTTTATGGCAGATTTAAGTAAAATCACCGAAATCGAAGACCTACGCCGTATTGCCGAGCGTAAAGTCCCCCGCATGTTCTATGACTATGTGGACTCAGGCTCGTGGACACAGACCACTTATCGCAATAACGAGACCGACTTTGACCGCATCAAGCTACGCCAACGTGTGCTGGTGGACATGGAAGGTCGTTCGCTTGCCACACAAATGATAGGGCAAGACGTGCATATGCCCGTGGCAATCGCCCCAACAGGCTTTACAGGCATGATGTGGGCAGACGGTGAGATTCACGCCGCTCGTGCTGCTGAGAAATTTGGCATTCCCTTTTCGCTCTCAACGATGAGTATTTGTTCTATTGAAGATGTCGCAGAGAACACCACCAAGCCGTTTTGGTTTCAGCTGTACGTAATGCGTGATAAAAAATTCATGGAAAACCTGATTCGCCGTGCCAAAGAAGCCAAATGTTCCGCCCTTATCCTAACAGCCGACTTACAGGTGCTAGGACAACGCCACAAAGACATCAAGAACGGTCTGTCTGCACCCCCTAAGCCTACCCTAACCAACATCATCAATCTGATGACCAAACCTGAATGGTGCTTTAATATGCTTGGCACCAAACGTCACACTTTTCGCAACATTGTCGGTCATGCCGAAGGGGTAGGTGACTTGTCTAGCTTATCGTCTTGGACGGCAGAGCAGTTTGACCCAAGCCTTAATTGGGACGATGTCGCTCGCATCAAAGAGCTGTGGGGAGGCCCGCTCATCATCAAAGGAATCATGGAGCCTGAGGACGCTATTTTGGCTGCCAAATCAGGGGCGGACGCCATGGTCATCTCCAACCACGGCGGTCGTCAGTTAGACGGAGCTCCAAGCTCTATCGCCAGTCTTGCCGACTGCGTACAAGCGGTACAAGCAGAAAACTCAAAATGCGAAATCTGGCTAGACAGCGGTATCCGCTCAGGTCAAGACGTGCTAAAAGCCATCGCACTAGGAGCAAAAGGCACGATGATAGGTCGTTCATTCCTATATGGTCTGGGGGCGTATGGCGAAGATGGCGTTCGCCGTGCCTTAGAGATTATCTACAAAGAGTGCGATATCACGATGGCGTTCTGCGGTCATACCAACATTAGCACCGTCAATGAAGACATCTTTGTCAAAGGCACTTACGAGAATCTCAAAGCCAGCAACCCACACGTTACGCCAATTCGTTGGTAAATAAGCAAACAAACCTTGTAAACAATAAAAAAACCACGTTAATCATCACGTGGTTTTTTATTGTTCGGCAGTTAGCGGCCTAATGCATCACGATTCACTGTCAGCTCTGTGGTATCTTTTAGATACTGTAGATAATCGGACAGCTGGTCTTGACCAATATTATCACGAATCATCATCGCAGCCTGAGCACGCTCGACAGGTGAGATCTGGGCTGTGGCTTGTTCAGCCACAGGACCGCCCACGATCACGCTTGCCCCTGCATCAGTCTCCACTGCCCAAATGTCATTAACGCCTGACTTATGCAGGAATAAACTTGAACGCTCTTGACTGCTTAATTGCGGATTTTGGCGTGTGGTGATGCCAAAATTAGCATTTGGCGTCATCAGCGACTGTCCACCATTGACCTTGGCATCGTCAGCGATCTGAGTTGCTGTCTGCAATGCTAGCTTGGTCGCTTTTTGTTTGGTGATGCGCGCCTTGATCTCTTCTGTCGATTCAGCCAACGTTAAGCTTTTGGCTTCTTGATAGTTGGTTGGCTGCACCCATACCGTTTTATCTTCAAGTGTTACGTTCGGGCTGACTGATTGATCTTGGATGGCAAAATCATCAAACGCCGCCGCCACAACCGCAGGCTGAGACAGCTCTGTGATGTTATTCTCTTTTTGGTACGACTTGATCGACTTGGCAGGAAGATTCACTTCAGCAGCAATGTCTGCAATCCCCATGCCATCAACCGCCATCGTATTGATCTTAACGATAAGATCGTTATAAGCCGCTTGGCGCTTCTCATCGATCGCAGATTGAATCAGCTCGTCACGTACATCACTGGCACTAAGATCGCCCGCCTTGGTCACCTTAAAGATCTGATAGCCAAAGCTGGTCTTCACAGGCTGACTTACCTCGCCCGCTTTTAGATTGGCAAGCGCCGCATTCACCACGCCAGCATCATTACCAAATACCGAAGGGTTGTATTTGCCAATATTACCGCCTTCGGCACCGCTTGGGTCTTCAGAATACTGCTTGGCCAATGCCTCGAATGATTCACCTTTATCCAACTTAGCTTTGACTTCATTGGCTTTATCAGCGTCTGCTACAAGAATTTGGGCCAATTCACGACCATCGCTAAGACCGTTCTTCTGTAGGTATCTGCTAAACTGCGCATTGATCTCATCTTCGGTTGGTGCTTCCACCTTAACATCTAACGGAGTTAATTCAATATATGCCAAATCCACGGTTTGCGGTCGAATGAGCGCATCTTTATTGGCATTATAATATTCATCAATCTCTGCCTGTGATACGCTAACTGCGCCAGCATAGTCCTGCCATTTTAGGCGATGCACCCATACTTCACGGGCTTCTAGTTGAAGATCAAGCAATCGGCTGACTTGCGCTGCTGGATAGATCGCCGTACCTAAGATACTGGCCGTCAGCTGACGCACGCTAAGCTCGGTGCGAAATCTGGCGAAGAGCTCATCTTTGGTTAGATTATTATGCTGCAAGAAGCTGGCAAATACCTCATTAGAAAACTCTCCATTTTGATGAAACGCTTCATCCTGAGCGATCAGACGAGTGATCTCATCATCTGAGACCGTCATGCCAAGCACATGGGCTTGATTTTGAAGTAGCGCGCGATTAATGAGACTCTCTAGCACCTCATCTGCCATCGCAGCTTCATTGATCAGGCTGGCGTCGTTATTCTGAAGTAGCTGGGTACGATAACGATTCAGCTCTGACTGGTACACGCTCAAGTCAATGGTGCTATCACCAGCCTTAATCAGATCATTGCCACTCATCGAGCCGCCACCAATGCCCTGCACGCCCAAGAAGGCCATCGGCACCATGATCAAGCCCAAGGTAATGCGACCAGGCCAACTCTGTAAAAAATCGCGCAACTTATCCATAAAACTTCACTTCTTTTAAATCAAAACTAAAACCTTACTATAATACGCTAAATCTTAAAAATACACAAAATTTTTTATAAGATTTTGTATTTTTTGGATAAAAAAACACCCTTTATGGATATTGCATAAAGGGCGTGGTCTAATCCAACGTTAATACGTAAATTACAGGATTAGTTTACCGCGTCTTTTAGACCTTTACCAGCTTTGAAGCCAGGCACTTTGCTTGCAGCGATTTCTAGTGGCTCGCCAGTTTTTGGGTTGCGACCGGTACGTGCTGCGCGCTCTTTTACGCTAAAAGTACCAAAACCAACTAGCACAACGTCATCACCACGCTCAAGAGCGCCTTGTACGCTTGAAGTGAATGCATTTAGCGCTTTAGTGGCCTGGTCTTTTGTTAGACCTGCTTCGCTTGCGATCGCGTCTACCAATTCTGACTTATTCATGTGATGTTCCTCATGTTTTTGAGTTAAGTAAAATTCTAGACAAGCCTAATCACCTGTCTTTGTGTGCATTGTATGATTATCATT
>NZ_JAAELD010000104.1 GCF_024227015.1 Moraxella sp. | reverse complement strand
TTCCCCATTCGGACATCGCGGGATCATTGCTTTATTGCCAGCTCCCCCACGCTTTTCGCAGGCTTACACGTCCTTCGTCGCCTATCATCGCCAAGGCATCCACCTGATGCACTTATTCACTTGACTCTATCATTTGAACGACCTCTCTGACTTCGCTTATCCTCCCGTTGACTAGGGGAATAAACTAGAGATGTTTACTCTGATAAAGCTTACTGCTTTGTTGTGTGACACACTCTGCCTTTTGTGCTCAGAGTGCGTCCGATACAATCATCACCCAAATTTTTATGGCTTGGCTGTGCTCATGGCGCCCGCCTTTTCAGACGGCCTATCCATAGGCTGAATCGACTCGGGTTGCATCCCTTGCCTTTTCCATCCAAACCAACATTGTCTTTGTTTGTTGATTTCGGCTTTCCAATTTGTTAAAGATCGATGCGGCTTCGAAACCCAGCTTTTGCTGCGTCTCTTCGCTTCGCAAATCAAAACGAGCTGGCCATTATAGCAGCCAACCTCTTGAAGTCAACTAAAAATAAGAAGTCGCCTTCTTATCTTTTTTTGCTTTCGCTTTGATTTGCAAAGTGTGGTGGAGGCAAACGGGATCGAACCGATGACCCCCTGCTTGCAAAGCAGGTGCTCTACCAACTGAGCTATGCCCCCAGTGTCGGGTCCGGCCTCTGATTGGTGGGTCTGGGAGGACTTGAACCTCCGACCCCACGCTTATCAAGCGTGTGCTCTAACCAGCTGAGCTACAAACCCAAGGCCTTATGTTTACTTCCTTTGCATCTCTAATC
>NZ_JAAELD010000103.1 GCF_024227015.1 Moraxella sp. | reverse complement strand
GACCGAACCATCACCCATGATGGTAGCAGCCGAAATGCCATCGATATGTGAGAGCTGACGACCGAGCGGTTTGACGACAACTTCGATACGAGAGCCTGCAATCATATCCACTTGCAGCGCCATGCGCTGACCTAAGTCAGTACGAATAATAATCACGGGTACACTACTTGACTGGTGCGCTAGTGCGTCCACCGGGTCGCTACCGTACAAAATCTGATTGAGATAACGCAGACGATAGGCTTGTCCATCGATATTGATACTATCGGCATTCTTGGTATAAAAATTAGCAATCGCATCGATATTGACCCGCATCACACGTTCAATTTGCACTAATGGTACAGCAAAGTATTTATCGCCTGCCCTAACCATCAAGGCATCAGACACAGCAACTGTCAATGGTAAACGCATGGTAAAGCGTGAGCCTCTGCCACTTTCAGAGTCGACGGTGACTACACCACCCAGCTGTTTGACCTCACTTTGTACCACATCCATACCGACACCACGGCCTGAGATTTGTGATACGGATTTGGCGGTGGACAGACCCGCGTTAAAGATATATTGCATGATATCAAGTGTTTTTAGACTGGTATCTTTGGCAGAAATCAAGCCTTGCTCAATCGCTTTTTGGCGTACAGCGTTCACATTAATACCGCGCCCATCATCGATTAAGTTGATAACGATTTCACCACCTTCACGCAGCACTTCAAGTGTGATTAAGCCTGTTCTTGATTTACCACTTTCAATACGTTCTTGCGATTTTTCGATACCATGGTCAACGGCGTTACGTAGCATATGCTCAAGCGGTGAGGTAATACGCTCAAGGATATTACGGTCAATTTCACCTTCATCGTTTAGGATTCGTAGTTCAACAGATTTGCCAAGCTCAGTGGCTGTTTGGCGGACGATCCGTTGCAGGCGTGGCGTGATACGCGAGAATGGCACAGTACGTGAGTCCATCAACCCTTCTTGTAAATCAGTCTGGGTGCGTGATAATTGCAGTAGCAAGTTTTCGGTTTCACGGGTTTTATCGAGCATGGTGGTTTTGATGTCTAACAAGTCCGATGCCGACTCCGAGAGCGATTTTGACAGTTGGTTGAGCGCTGAATATTGGTCCATCTCTAACGGGTCAAAGTCACTTTCTAACGCATGCTCATCACCAATTTGTGACAAAATTTGAATCTCAAGCTCGGTTTCCATACGGCGTAGCTGATCTGCTAGACGCTGGACGGTTGCGCCCATCTCTTCGATATTGTTCGATAGACTCGATATACCCATCTCGATTCGTGAACGGTTGATCGCGGACTCACCCGATAGGTTAATCATGCGCTCCATGGTACTTGCAGAAATCCTAAGCATCTCAGCATTAAGGTTCGATTGATCTTGCTCAGATTCAAAGTTACCCGTCATCAGCGGCATGACGCTTAGGTCGCGCTGTTTGACTTCTAACGTGTCTTGCCCCAGACTACTGCG
>NZ_JAAELD010000102.1 GCF_024227015.1 Moraxella sp. | reverse complement strand
TCTAGCAAAATGGTGGTGGACGGCTGATTGCCCCGATAGCGGTGGTTGGGACTGCTTGCCAAGTCTGGCAGAGCATCATTACCAAAGGCAAGCACCCGAGACTGAGCCAGACAGTTTGACAAGGTGAGGCGGTGCTGATGAGCAAGCTCGCTGTCGTCATCGTAGCGACTCACGCAAGCAATAAAATCGCATGATACCCTTTGCGTGCCTTGATGAAGAAGCTGATAAAAAGCGTGCTGGGCGTTTGAGCCGACTTCGCCCCACAGAATCGGACAAGTGGCATAATCCACCGTTTGCCCGTCTTTGGTAACCGATTTGCCGTTGGATTCCATTTCAAGCTGGGTCAGATAACTTGGCAAAAATTTAAGCCGTCCGTCATAAGGCAACACCGTATGTCCGCTAATCCCCAAAAACGTGGCGTTCCACACGGCAAGCAAGCCCATGATGACAGGGGCGTTTTTGATAAAAGGGGCGGATTTAAAATGGCAATCCATCTGATACGCCCCATTCAGTAGGCGTTTAAAGTTATCCATGCCCACCGCAATCGCCACCGACAGGCTAATCGCCGACCACATACTAAACCGACCG
>NZ_JAAELD010000101.1 GCF_024227015.1 Moraxella sp. | reverse complement strand
GAATGCGATGTCAGCAAACTTAATCATGGTGATGTCATCACGATTTACCCCAAAAAAGGCAGTATTGTCAAAGAGGGAGAAGAAGTCAGCAGTTTTGAACTGCGCCCTGTCACAATGTCTGATGAAGTACAAGCGGGTGGGCGTATTCCTTTAATTATTGGGCGCAGCCTCACGGAAAAAGCACGTCAAACATTGAATTTAGGTGCTTCGTCTCTCTTTATTCAAACAGTGCCGCCTCAAGATACAGGTAAAGGCTTTACTTTAGCCCAAAAAATCGTGGGCAAAGCCTGTGGTGTTCAAGGTGTACGCCCTGGCACTTATTGCGAACCCAAAATAACAACAGTAGGCTCACAAGATACCACTGGCGCGATGACACGCGATGAATTAAAAGAATTAGCGTGTTTAAGCTTTTCAGCCGATTTGGTGATGCAAAGCTTCTGTCACACCGCAGCTTATCCAAAATCAGTCGATGTGAAACTACACCGCGACTTATCCCATTTCATACAGATACGCGGTGGTGTCGCCCTGCGCCCTGGAGATGGCGTTATTCACACATGGATTAATCGTATGCTTTTGCCTGATACAGTTGGCACAGGAGCAGATTCGCATACTCGTTTTCCAATCGGCATCAGTTTTCCTGCGGGTTCAGGCTTAGTCGCGTTTGCAGCAGCGTTAGCTGTGATGCCTGTGGATATGCCAGAATCTGTGCTAGTCCGTTTTAAGGGCGAAATGCAGCCTGGAATCACTTTGCGTGACTTGGTGAATGCTATTCCTTATGTTGCCATCCAAAAGGGTTTATTAACTGTTGAGAAAAAAGGCAAGAAAAATGTCTTTTCAGGGCGATTGATAGAAATTGAAGGTTTACCCACCCTAAAAGTTGAACAAGCCTTTGAATTGGCTGATGCTTCTGCGGAACGCTCCGCCAATGCGTGTGTGGTGCGTTTAGACAAAGCCCCCGTTATTGAATACACCAAATCAAATGCCACCTTGCTCCGTTGGTTGATCGACAATGGCTATGGTGATAAAGACACCTTGCAACGGCGCATTGACGCAATGGAAGCATGGCTAGAAAATCCTGTGCTATTAGAGCCTGATGCAGACGCGGAATATGCCGAAATCGTTGAAGTTGATCTCAATGAGATCAAAGAACCGATATTGGCTTGCCCAAATGATCCCGATGATGTCAAACGCTTATCTGAACTTGCGGGTACAGAGATTGATGAAGTCTTTATCGGCTCCTGCATGACAAATATCGGTCATTATCGGGCTGCCCATAAAGTGCTAGAAAGTAGCGGTGCAGTACCTACCCGTTTATGGATCACACCACCAACACGTATGGATGAACGTCAATTAGTGGCAGAAGGAAAATACTCGGTATTTGGTAAAGTAGGCGCACGTACTGAAATGCCAGGCTGCTCCTTGTGCATGGGCAATCAAGCGCGTGTAAAGGATAACGCCACTGTGGTTTCCACATCAACCCGTAATTTCCCCAATCGCTTAGGCAAAAATGCTAATGTCTATTTAGCCTCAGCAGAATTAGCCGCTGTCTGTGCCAAACTGGGCAAAATTCCCACAGTTGCCGAATATGAGCAACATGTTGAGCCTATTACACAGGAATCGGATGATATTTATCGTTATCTGAATTTCCACGAGATGGCGGATTATCAAGAAGAGGTATAAACGTTTTTTAAGGTATAAACGTTTTTTGGTATCCAACATTAACTTTGGACGTTTTTTGGAATCGAACTATAGTTTTTCAGGTAATTTACTTAAAAACTG
>NZ_JAAELD010000100.1 GCF_024227015.1 Moraxella sp. | reverse complement strand
GAAATGGGTGCCACGCTGCAAAAATCAGCGTTTTCGCCCAATATTCGTGACCGCCTGGACTATTCTTGCGCTATTTTTGATGCCAATGGTGAATTGTGCGCGCAAGCGGCGCATATTCCGGTGCATCTGGGCAGTATGGCATTTGCAATGAAAGATGTGGTGTCAGTGATTAACTGGTCTGCTGGTGACATGGTAGTGCTCAATGATCCCTACAGGGGAGGGACGCATCTGCCCGATGTAACGCTTATCGCTCCATTATTTATAGATGGAATGTTGACTGGATTTATCGCTAACCGTGCGCATCATGCAGACATTGGCTCCGAAACACCGGGATCTATGCCGTTATCCTCTGATTTGTCTGAAGAAGGGTTGATTATTGAGCCCACACTTTTAGTTAAAAATGACCAGCTTGATGAGTTGTATTTCGCCAGTTTGATGAAAAATATGCGAAATAAGCAGGAATCATCGGGTGATTTCATCGCGCAAATCGCAGCCAACCGCCGTGGATTAAGACGGCTGACAGCCTTGATTGAAAAAATGGGTTTTGAAGATTACCTGAGCAGCCTTGAGTTATTAAATAGTTATGCCGCAACATTAGCTAAAAAAAGTCTTGCTGATATTAAAGATGGCGAGTACTCATTCAAAGACATGCTGGATGATGATGGTCAG
>NZ_JAAELD010000099.1 GCF_024227015.1 Moraxella sp. | reverse complement strand
TTGGGCGTGTGCCGACAGATGTGGGTATGACGGATAAGCTACTAAGGGCGATTTTTGATAAGCACCCCATTTTAGGGCGTGTGCCCGTGATGTATGACATGGATTTTGCCCACACGCAGCCGTTATTTACGGTGGGCATTGGCTCAAAAGTGGTGGTGGATACGCAGCAAAAATTGATTAAGGTGTTCGAGTGATCTAATATCACTCACCCATCAAAAATCCCATCAGCTCACCATCCAGCCCATCCCAATCAACCTCTTGGTGTAGGATAAACTCTAGGCGGCTGTCTTCCTGTGCGTCGCTGTCTTGGATGCTGATGCTCTCTTGAGTGATGTTTAGGCTAATCCAGCCATCTTGGGTGTGAATGATGCCTTTGATGCGAGCATAATGGGGAAGGTTTAGTAGCCATTTTTGTAGTTCGTGACCATCGAATCGCCATTCTTTTGGCAGTCGCCATCCGCCCACGTGAAAGCCTGCCATCTTATCATGATAGCGATAGGGCGGCTCAGTGTCGTCTATTTCGCCGGTTACGTTCGTGTTCGTGACTACAGGTTTGAGAGCCAAAGGATTTAGCGCAACCTTGATGGGCTGCTGCTTGGGCATTGGCATTTTGCCAAGTAATGCCATAAGCTCATCGGCAGAAGTGGTATTCATGTCGATGATCTGCACATTAGGGTGAATGCTATTGATCCAATCACGTAGCGCCTGATATTGATCGGTGCTGAGCATCTGTGTGCGGTTGATGATGACGATGTCTGAGAATTTGACGTGCGCTTGATAGCCGTCGTGATTGCGATGGTGCTCTTCTTGCCACTGGGCGGCGTTTAGGATGCAGATAGTGGCGCGTAAGTGAAGGCTGGTCTGCCAATGTGGTGCGCCCAGCTGACTTAACAGCTCATCAGGATGAGCAAGTCCTGTAGGCTCGATGATCAGATGGCTAGGCTTGTGATCAGAGAGCAAGCGAACCAAGGCGATCTGTAGCGACAGCTGGTTGGTGCAGCAGATGCACCCACCGCTCACTTCTTTAATTGCGACATCACTATCGGCAAAAAGCTTGCCATCAATGCCTATCTTGCCAAACTCATTCACCAAGATCGCCCATTTGTCCGTCATGTTCAGAGTATTCTTATGAGCGAGCAAGGTATTAATAAAGGTGGTCTTGCCTGCACCTAGAAAGCCTGTGATGATCGTGGTCGGTGTGCGTGCGACGATGGTCATGGCTAGATCTTGATTTTGTGCTGTTTGGCGGTCGCCATGCATGTCTGATAGCGCTTATCGACACGGGTGGCGAACCAGTTGGTATTATAATCTCGGCTTAGCTTCGGCCCTGAGATGACGACTTGTGGCATGATGGCGTAGCTTGGATCGCGTCCGTACTTTTTCTTGAACATCTCACTGACCGCCCGGTAGCTTTGAGTGTTTTCAAAGCTTTTGGTTTTTTCTTTCTTTAAGTCGCTGCGGATTTGGCGTTCGCTAACAGGTGTCGGTGCTGTCGCCAAAAGCTTGATGAGCACGGTTTCGGTTTGGCTTTTTTTGCTCAGTGGGCTGCCGCCATCATAGAGCAAAAGATCGCCATCGATGTCGATTTTTTGTTTGCTTAGGCTGCTGATGCGCTGCTGAAAGGCGGCATTGCGGCTTGAATACATGCCAGAATTATAATCGGCGAATCGATACAGTGGCTTATCATAGTCGGCCTGGTACACCATGAGGCGATGAATGCCATAGTACAGACCACCATACTGGCTGTACAGATCAGCGCGTAGGGTGCGATCACTCATGTTGCTGCGGCGATGCGAGCGTGCGTAGTCGATGTGCACCTGCATCGATCCGAGTGTACTGATGGGGTTGATGCGCTCATCGATGCCTTCGCCAGTCAGCTTGGTGATGTGGGCAAGCCCTGAGACTTTATAAGTGCTGGCAAAGTAATCAAAGATCTTTTGATACAGTTCATCCAGTTCGCGTTCGGTTTTTACTTGCTTAATTTGCTTGATAAAGCTATCATCCTTGGTTGGCTTGGTCTCAAGCATCGTGCGAAAGGTCTTGGCAAGTGTCTTGCCGAATTTGGCTTCTAACTTCTCATCGATCGCCTTTAACGAGGCGTTGCCTAGGTTCGGCACGCGCGGATCGGCATCAAAATTAGACTCTTGGTCAATGACGGCAATGGCGGTGCAGATGTTCTGAGTGCTCTTGGGGATCTTTAGCTCGTCGAAGATCTTGGCGATGTCAGCTGACCACGAGGCTCGCCCATCGACGCGCTTGGGGATGAGCTTGGTGATTTGCTTATCGGTGAGTGACTTGGTTTGTGTGGTGTCGGTAGTATCACAGGCGCACAGTAGCGTAGCGCCAATCACAACAAGAGCGCGCTTCAACATGACTATGCCTTTGTGTCTAGATGCAGGCGCATCAGACCTTCTTGTTGGGTGGTGGCGACAAGCTTGCCATCTTGCCAAAATTGCCCATGGTTAAGCCCCTTGGCGTGGCTCGTCGTGTCGCTCCACATGTCATATAAGATCCATTCATTGATGTCAAAAGGGCGATGAAAATGCATGGAGTGGTCGATGCTAGCGACCTGAAGACCGCGGCTAAGGTAGCTAAGTCCGTGACTCATCAGACCTGTGCCCACCAAATAAAAATCCGACGCGAAAGCAAGTAATGCTTGATGCACCGCTACAGGCTGTTCACCGAGCTCGCTGATGCGCAGCCAGTTGGCTTGACGTGGACGCATGGGCGTAGGTGCGATGGGATCACGAGGGTCGATGGGCTTAATCTCAACATGGCGTTTTCGCATGAAGCGTGCTTTTAGGGCTTCTGGGACGTTGCCGACATAGGATGATTTTAGCTCTTGTTCATTTAATAGCGAGTCAGGTTCTGGATACTCGGGCATGGGTTCTTGGTATTCAAGCCCACCTTCCATGGGCGAGAATGATGCGATCATCGAGAAGATCACCTGTTCGTTGAGCTCGCCGGCATCATTTGGCACATATTGAACCGCGATGACTTCACGCGCCGATAGGCTTCTGCCATCACGCAGGCGACGCACCTGATAAGTCACTGGCAAACGAACATCGCCACCGCGCAAAAAATACCCATGCAAAGAATGACAAGGCTTGTCATATTCTAAGGTCAATGCTCCCGCCATGAGCGCCTGCGCCAATACTTGGCCGCCAAAAATCCTAGGACCGACATAATCAAAGCTGGGCGCAACGAACACGTCAGGTGCGGTTTGTTTTAGGGCGATGGTTTTTAATAAATCAGCGACCAAGTCTTTTGGGTCATCACTTTTTGCAAAAATATGAGTCATGGCGTGCGGCTATTTCGTGATTAAATGATACGTCGTAGATTGAATTGATATTCATCAAACGGCTTATTATCTATCTGCATCAGGCGATTGTCAATATTTGATACAGTGATTATGCATGGCGCTTGTGACGCATCGGTATGAATTTTATGTATTTAATCATCGCCGCTATCATTAGGCTTAATGACTGGCGCGAGAACTTTTTTCGCCCAAATCATCCCCTAATCACAAAAAAATGGTAAAATGCTGCCATATACATACGACAAACCATTATATTATTTTATGTTAAAACTCCCCAATAAGTTAAGCCAGTTGTTCGGTAAAGGCGACAAGTCAAAAAAAGACGTGCTCACCACGCATGAATCGCATGATCAAGGCAATCATGATGATCAAGAGACGAAAGTAAAACCGCGCCATCCGGTCGCATCGCCCAATCCTTATCGCCGTGTGTCTGCCAAGGGTCTGTCATTGGCAGTAAAGCCTACTGTCATCGGTGAAGCGCCCATCATTGATAATGAGAATCCGACTTTCTATGTGATTCGAGATTATTCGCGCTCGAACAGTTTGCTTGTGGGTATGATGACGGATGAGCTGGATTTGCCGTCAGCGCTGGCTGAGATCCATTCGCGTGGACTTGATGAGTCATCTGCGATGGTGTTCTTGCATGGGCGCAACAAAGAGCGCGAGAGCGTGTCGCCACGTCTTGAGCGATTGGTCAAGTCATGCCTTGATAATCCTGATCTGGACGTGAATCTGGTGCCTGTAACGATCCTGTGGGGGCGCGCACCCGACAAAGAAGAGTCGATGTTTCGCCTGTTGATGGCGGATGAATGGAGCTCGCCGAGTATCCCTAAGCAGCTATTTAACATCGGCGTGATGGGGCGTGACACCTTTGTTCGATTCTCTGAAGTTAAATCCTTACAAAAGCTCATCACGGATGCCAAGGCAGGCGTTGGCGATGATTTGTCACGCACGATTAATCTAAGACTAAAAGGATTCTTGGATAAGCAGCGCACCAGCATCGTCGGTCCTGACTTATCAGACAGACGTAATGTGGCAGGCGAGATTCTATCATCGCCAGTGGTGCAAGCCGCCATCGAAAAAGAAGCTGCCGAATCGGGCAAATCCATCAACGCCGTCAAAAAAGAAGCTTCGGGATACCTAAGCGAGATCGTGAGTGATTATTCGCATTCGGTGCTTAGGTTCTTTGATCATTTCTTGACGTGGCTGTGGACACGACTGTACGATGGCGTTGAAGTGCGCAACTTTGAGCGTGTGCGACAGCTTGCTCCTGATCATCAGATCGTCTATGCGCCTTGTCATCGAAGCCACATGGATTATCTGCTGCTGTCCTATGTGATCTATAAGCGCGGTCTTCGTATTCCGCACATCGCGGCAGGCGAGAATCTGAACATTCCTGTACTGGGTGAGCTGCTGCGTAATGGCGGCGCGTTCTTCATGCGTCGCAGCTTTAAGGGTAATGCACTATACAGCACAGTATTTAAAGAATATGTGCACAGTCTGATGCAGCGTGCAGCTCCGATGGAATATTTTATTGAAGGCGGTCGTTCGCGCTCGGGACGTCTATTGCCGCCGAAGCTTGGTATGCTTGCCATGACGGTGGGTAGTCATCTGCGTGAACCTGCCAAGCCTGTCGTATTCATCCCAACCTACATCAGCTATGAGCGAATCATGGAGGGGGCGACTTATGTTGGTGAACTTAAGGGCAAGCCAAAAGAATCTGAGAACTGGCTAGGGCTACTAAAAACCGCGCGCAAGATCGAACGTATCTTTGGCACGGTGCATTTGTCGTTTGGCGAGCCTTTGCATTTGAATGATTTTATGGAGAAATTCTCTGTATCTGCCAAAGACAACAGCGAAGAGAACACCAAGAACACGCACGCCATGGTGCAGAACTTAGGCGTTAAAGTCCTGCAAAACATCAATAAATCTGCGGTCGTGAACCCTGTATCGCTCATCGCGCTAGCACTGCTATCTACACCTAAGTCGGCGCTTGATGAAGATCAATGCATCGAGCAGATCGCCCTGTATCAGCGCATCGCTCGCACGCTACCATATGACGAAGACACGCACATCACCGATCTGCCACCGAGTGAGATCTTGGCTTATGGCGAGAAGCTAAAACTCATCGAGCGCACACCGCACGTACTTGGCGACATGATTCGTGTGGCGGACAAGCAAGCGCCGCTATTAAGCTATTTTAGAAATAACATCTTGCACGTGTTCATCATGGCAAGCTTCTTGGCGGCCTTGGTGCAGCGCAATGGGCGCATTTATCGTGAGAAGCTTGATGCGATCACCACATTGATGTATCCATTTTTACAGGCAGAGTTGTTCTTAAACACCGCGCTAAAACACATTGAGAAGCTAACCGATGAGACACTAAGTGTGCTCATCGCTGAGGGCTTGATTGTGGATCTGGGCGATGGCGTGCTTGGCGTGCCAGAGACCAACTCGCCAAGTTATCAGCAGCTTTTGGTGTTGGCAAGTCCTGCCCAGCAGAGTCTTGAGCGTTATTTCATGGCACTGGCGTTATTGTCCGAGCAGGGCAGCGGTCGCCTAACCACAGAGCAAGTGGTTAATCTGTGCCACGTGCTTGGTCAGCGTATCTCGGTGCTGTATGCTGATGATTTGCCTGACATGTTTGATAAGGCGTTATTTACAAGCTTTATTGACACATTAAAGCGCTTAGATTATGTCGAAACGGACGAATCTGGCGTGCTGATTTTTGATGAGCGTATCGATAAAATCGCCCAAAATGCCAAATTCGTGCTTAACCCTGACATGATGCAGCTGTTGCGTCATACCGCAAGCTTGGATAATGCTGAGATTGAGACTGCCATTAATGAGATGAATAATAAGCGCATCTTTGGCAAATCCAAGCGATAAAGCGAATGCATTGTCTATACGTCCTTGATTATGGATGATGTCATAAAATAAAAAAGAGCAGGCTTGTTGGTCTGCTCTTTTTGATGGATGGACTGCCTAGGGGGCAAGGCGTTCTTTTACCCAAGCATCATCATCTAAGCGATAGCGAATGCGATCGTGTAGGCGTGATGGACGACCTTGCCAAAATTCAATCGCATCAGCGCGCACCAAATACCCACCCCAATGCGGTGGGCGTGGCACGTGCAGGGGGTGTTTGACCCCGAACAAAGCCGCGCGTTTGACGATGACCGACTTATCTGAGATGACTTGGCTCTGCTCGCTTGCCCACGCGCCAATGCGACTGGTGTAAGGGCGGCTGTCAAAATATTCATCAGAGGCTGTCTCATTTAGGTATTCCACCATGCCCTCGATGCGCACCTGACGTTCAAGCTCAGGCCAAAAAAAGGTGATGCTGATGAATGGATTGGTGGACAGCGCCTTGCCTTTGCGGCTGTGATAATTACTAAAAAACACAAAACCGTCATCATTGACTTCTTTTAGCAGTACCATGCGGCTACTGGGGCGACCATTTTCATCGACGGTGGCGATGTTCATCGCGGTCGGTTCGTTCACTTGGGCGGTGATGGCATCGTTCAGCCACGCCTGAAACTGCATCAATGGGTTGGCATGGCAGTGCGATTCGCTCAATTCTTGCTTGCTGTAGTCTTCTCTGATGTCGTGCAGATTCATGATAATCCTTATTTAAATTTAACCACGCCCACGCCATCATGGCCGTCTTGTTCACGCATGGCGGCTGTTTCATCAATGGTGGGGCGACGTTCGCTGTGGTCGCAGGCGGTGCATTCGATCCATTCGTCAAACTCAGGCTCGAACACCTGTATCTGAACGATGGCATCCATGGTGCGGCATTTTGGGCAAGCCACACCTGCGAGGAATTGGCGTTTTGGGCGGGTCGATTGGTAACGCATCACGCCACCTCAAAGCCGCTATGACGCAGCAGCGCATCGATCTTCGCCTCACGCCCTGCAAAGGCAGTGAAGTTCTCTTTGGCGGTGCGTGAGCCACCCATCGCCAGAATGTTGTCATAAAATGCCTTGCCAATCACAGGGTTGATGACGCCTGTATCACCCGCATGATCTTCAAACACGCCAAAGGCATCTGCCGACAGCAGCTCCGCCCATTTATAAGAATAATAGCCTGATGCGTAACCGCCAGCAAAGATGTGGCTAAAGCTGTTTGGGAAACGGTTATTGCTTGGTGGCATGATGACAGCCACTTCATCGCGAACCTGATTCAATGTGGTCATGATCGCTGCATAGTCTGTCAAATTACCCGCATGCATGCGCAAATCGAACAGGCCAAATTCAATTTGGCGCAGTGTTTGTAATCCAGATTGGAAATTTTTGGCGGCAAGCATTGCATTTAGCTTGTCATCAGGCAGTGGCTCGCCTGTCTCAACATGGCGGCTGATTTTGGCGATGCCTGCCTTATCCCAAGCGAAGTTCTCCATGAATTGACTGGGCAATTCGACCGCATCCCACTCTACACCGCTGATGCCCGACACATCGGCGATGTTGACACGAGTCAGTAGGTGATGCAGCGCATGACCGAATTCATGGAATAAAGTCAGCACTTCATCATGGGTCAGTAGGCTTGGTTTGCCATCCACCGCAGGCGAGAAATTTCCCACTACAAAGCACATAGGCAGGGTCTGACTACCGTCTAGTCTTTCGTGCTTGCCCTGAAAGTCCGACAGCCACGCACCGCCAGATTTGCCCGCGCGCGCATATAGGTCAATGTACGCGCCACCGATCAAGCCGTCTTTGCCATGCACTTCATAGAACTGCGCATCCTTATGCCAGACGGGCGCATCTTTGGCAATAAAGCGCACGCCAAACAGCTCATGAATGATGTCAAACATCCCATCTAGTACCACAGGCACAGGGAAGTACGGGCGAATCGCTTCGCTGTCTAGGCTGTATTTGGCGTTTTGGAGCTTCTCGCTGATGAACGGCACATCCCAAGGCTGCACGTCTTCGATGCCGAGCGTCTTGGCGAATTTTTGTACTTCTGCTAGGTCTTTTTGGGCGAATGGTCGTGCCTTATTCGCCAAATCCAACAAAAAGCGTTCGATCTCATCATCGCTGTCTGCCATCTTGGTGGCAAGGGACAGCTGAGTATAATCTTCAAAGCCGAGCAAATTGGCCTTTTGTGTGCGCAATATCAAAATGCGCGTCATGATGTCGCTGTTGTCAAACTTGGTGGGTTTGTTGTCTTTTTTACCTTCAAATGTCCATTCTGCGGATGCGCGGGTGTTGTAGGCGTGATATAGAGTCTCGCGCAGTTTGCGATCGGTGGCGTACTGCATGACAGCCAGATACATAGGGATGTCTAGGGTCGCCACATAGTCGGTAGGTAGCGTCGCATCAGGATGTTTGGCTTTATAATTGTCGCCTGCCGCCTTTAAAAGGGCAAGACCACTTGGGGTGATGCCGTCTAACTGCTCTTGGGTTAAGGGCAGCGCGAACGCGCCTGTGGCATCCAAGACATTGTCCGAGAACTGAGCAGACAGCAGCGACAGCTCGCTTTGAATTTTGGCGAACTGGTCTTTTTTGTCATCGGGCAGGCTAACACCGGACAAATCAAAACTCTGTAGAGCTAAGAAAGTTGCACGCACGCGGGCAAAATCACCACTGCCTTTTAGGTCGTTTTGTAGGGTCTTGTATAGGTCGTATAGGGCTTTTGATTGACCAACTCGCACGCCAAATTCGCTTAATTTTGGCAGAATCTCATGATGTGCATGGCGAATTTCTTCGCTATTCATCACGCTATTTAGGTGAGATAGCACCCCAAAAGGCCGATGAATGGCATGGCTTAGGGTGTCAAATTGATCAATGATGGCAAGCGGTTCGCCATCCATATCCATCTTGCCAGCTTCTAAGTCATCCAAAAAAGCATGGGCAGCGTCTAAGGCGTCGCTGGTCTCTTGGGTGAGGGTTTGAGGGGTGGATTTGTTAAAATCCACCAAATGTAGGCGCTCGTCAAAATCTGCGCTATTAAAATCAATGCTCATGGCTGTTCTCGCTTTTTGTGTTGTTGTCAAAATTATAAGGGCGGGCAGGGGCTTTTGCAATGTTAGCATGCCAAAAAGCACGGCTAATTACAAAATTTAAGATGGTTAAAATTTGCTCACAAAAGATAACCATTGTAAAAAATCAGTCATAAATCTTTGCACAACACCACTATAACAGTGTGGGAATGGCTGTTATATTGCGTTTCAAGTAGTGGGGAATTTGACTACTTCGGCAGGCTAGAAGCCTGATTAATAATGCACTATAAGAAGGAAACCTATCATGACCTTATCAATGAAATCTACCCTAAAACAGCTCCGTGGCGTGACCGCAGATCCTGCGCTTTCTGTCATTGTAAAGACGCACCGCACTCACCCTGAGAACGAACAAGACCCTATCGCCCTAAAAAATGGACTGTCTGAGGCGGCAGAGCGTCTAACCAACGAGTATGACAAGCGCACCAGCGATGCGATTTTGAGTAAAGTGGAAGAAGCACTAACAGATCACGATCATAATTATAATCTAGACAGCTTAGCGATTTTTGCAACGGCGGATGAAGCCAAGGTATTGCGCTTGCCAGTTGATGCCACACCTCGAGTGGTTGTGGATAAGAAATTCGCCACACGTGACTTCGTTCGTGACTTGGCACACTCGGTGCATTACTACGCGTTGGTGGTGACTCGTACGCATGCCAGACTGATTGAGGCAGTGAATAACCGTGTTGTGCGTGAATTTGATGACAAAGCGCCAGAGCAAGCCGACATGCAGAATCTGACGTTCCCAATCGATAATACTTCGCTGTACACCACGAGTGGTGCAGATCGCTCTGCAGCATCGAATGAGGATAATTATCTAAAAGAATTCCTAAATCGTGTCGATAAGAGCGTTCAAGAAGTGATTGGCAAGTCTCAAGACAATGTATCGCTGTTCGTTGTCGGTGATGCGCGTAATATCAGCTTCTATAAAGATGTGTGTGACCGCCCTGACATCATCGCAGGCTCAGCCGATAACGTCACCGACCTAGAGAATGGCTCAGCTCAGCACATTATCGACAGTCTGAATGAGACAGTTGAAGCCTATCGCACCTCTCGCCATGAATCTAGCCTAGGCGAGATGGAAGCTGCCCGCGGTAACAATCTGCTACGCACCGATTTGCAAGCGATTTATCAAGCGGCCTTCCAAGGCATCGGTGAGCGTCTGTACGTACGCATTGGCTATATTCAGCCTGCTGTGGTTGATGAGGCGAATCAGAGCATCACACTAAGTGACGATGCAGCTGCCGATGGTGTTACCGATGACGTGGTGGGCGAGATCATTGAGTTGGTCAGCGCACATGGCGGTGAAGTGGTGTTCTTACCAAAAGAGATCATCGCAGACACCGACATCGCACTGGTGACACGTTACTAAACCAAAGAGCTGGCAATGACTAAGGCTTTACAAGTCCTAGATAAAAATTGCCAAACTTGTAAACCATGCTAAAATGACGCAATATTGATTGCGTCATTTTTTAATTATATGAATCCGATTACTGTTATTAGTTATAATATCCACAAAGGCATGTCGCCGCTGAATCGTTTGGTCAAGCTAAATGGCATGGCGAACGCGCTCGCCTCTATCGAGCCTGACGTGCTGTGCTTACAAGAAGTTCAAGGGCAGAATTTAAAACGCGCCATATCGTTTAATGAATACCCTAAGCAGTCTCAGCATGAATGGTTCGGTGAGTATCTGGCCTTAAAAGACAGCTATGGCAAGAACGTGGAATATGAGCATGGGCATCATGGCAATGCAGTGCTGTCTCGCCACCCGCTCGACCCCAAGCATAATGTGAATATCACAGTCAGTCGCCTTGAGAAGCGTGGTGTGCTGCACTGTGAGATTCATCCTGAAGGCTGGGAGAGACCTGTGGTAGTGCTGTGCGCGCACCTAAACCTGCTGCATCGCGACCGCATCAAGCAATATCAGGCGATCATTGATTATATCGATGGCGTGATTGGCAGGGATGTGCCATTGATCTTGGCGGGTGATTTTAATGATTGGAGTAAAAAATCCACCCAAGTGTTGGAATCGCTTGGCATGACTGAGGTTTTTCATCATTTGCACGAGATTTATCCTGCCACTTATCCTGCCAAGCTACCAGTACTGAGCCTAGACAGAATCTATGTGCGTAATTTACAAATCCACCGCGCAACTGTTCATGCAGGCATACCGTGGTCGAATCTGTCCGACCATTTGCCAATCAGTGCAGTACTGTCTCTTTAAATTAAAAACCGCTCAAAGATTTGAGCGGTTTTTTTGTGGTTTATTCGACTGTGACTGATTTTGCAAGGTTTCTTGGTTTATCCACGTCCGTGCCGCGCACCAGAGCGACATGATAGGACAGCAGCTGAACCGCGATGGTGTGTACGATCGGCGACAGCACGCCCACATGGCGCGGGGTGCGAATGACGTGCACATCATCAGTCTTGGTGAAGTCGCTGTCAAGGTCAGTCAAGACGAACAGCTCGCCGCCACGTGCGCCGACTTCTTGCATGTTGGCTTTGACCTTGTCAAGTAGCTTGTCATTGGGAGCGATGACTACCACGGGCATATTTTCATCAACCAGTGCCAATGGGCCATGCTTAAGCTCACCTGCAGGATAGGCCTCGGCATGAATGTAGGTTAGCTCTTTTAGCTTTAGAGCGCCTTCTAGGGCGATTGGGTAATGGATGCCACGACCTAAGA